>NZ_JACARK010001030.1:0-940 GCF_013386655.1 Pseudomonas sp. K5002
GAAGAAACGGATATGTACTCGGTCCCCCTCCCTCAGGCCACTTTTCCAGCCGCCTGGCGCTCCCGCTCAGCCACCAACTGCCGAGTCAGCGGAATCAGCCTCTTCCCGTAATCAATAGCATCATTCAGCGGATCAAACCCACGAATCAAAAAGGTCGTGATACCCAGGTCGTAATAGTCGAGCAGAGCCTCGGCCACCTGATCCGCAGTACCCACCAAAGAAGTAGAGTTACCCTGGGCCCCCAGCAACCCCGCAATCCCGGTCCACAACCGCTTATCCAACCGCGACCCCTGGGCCGCCGCCGCCAACAGCCGCCGCGACCCCTCATTCGGCGGTTCACGCCTCACGAACCCATTCTTCTGCGCCAGTGCCGTCGCCTGCTCCAGAATGCTATCTGCACGCTCCCACGCCAGCGCCTCGGTCTGCGCCAGAATCGGCCGCAACGACAAACTGAAGCGAACCGTACGCCCATGCCTGGCCGCCTCAGCCCGCACCTGTGTGACTACTTCCTTCACCTGCTCGTAGGTCTCACCCCACAGCGCATACACATCCGCATGCTTGCCCGCCACCGCAATGGCCGCCGCTGAAGACCCGCCAAAATACAACGGTATATGCGGCTGCTGCGGCGACTTCACCGTCGAAAACGCACCCTCGTACCGGTAGTAAGTGCCGTGATGGTCGAAGGGCTTTTCACTGGTCCATTCCTGCCGCACCACGCTCAAGTACTCGTCGGTGCGCGCATAACGCTCATCCTTGTCGATATGACTGCCATCGGCCCGCAGTTCACGGTCGTCGCCGCCGGTGATGATGTGCACCGCGGTGCGCCCGCCGTTGAACACATCCAGCGTGGCGAACTGCCGCGCAGCGAGGGTGGGTTGGACGAAGCCGGGCCGGTGGGCAATCAGGAACTGCAGCTTTTTCGTCACGCTGGCCGCATGGG
>NZ_JACARK010001031.1:0-1603 GCF_013386655.1 Pseudomonas sp. K5002
GCTGCGCGCCCGCGACGAAGGCTTGCCGCTGCCGGCCGCGCTGGTATTGCTGTCACCTGAAGTGGACCTGACCGAATCGGGCGACAGCTTCCAGGTCAACCGCACCGTCGACGTGGTGTTGCCCAACCCGCTGATGAGCACCAACCTGCTGTACGCCGCTGGCGCGGATTTGTCTCACCCGTACCTGTCGCCGCTGTTCGGGGATTTCGCACCAGGCTTCCCGCCGACGTTCGTGCAAAGCGGCACCCGCGACCTGTTCCTGTCCAACGCCGTACGCCTGCACCGGGCGCTGCGCCGGGCCGAGGTACCGGTGGAACTGCACATCTTTGAAGCAATGCCCCACGGCGGTTTCATGGGCGCGCCGGAAGACGCAGAACTGTCGGCAGAGCAGGTGCGTTTCGTGCGCCACTGGTTGAACCGCGACTGATCGCCGTGAGTTGACACACCCTGTAATAATCCATAAAGATAAGCGACTTCTTCAGGGTGTGTCCTCAATGTCTGCAACGACCTTCAACTTTTCCGTCATTGGCTTGATTGCCAAGGCGCAAGGTTGCGTTGCGCACGCCCTCAAATCGAAGAAACAGTCGCTCATGTGACCGGGGCGCGCTGTCCCGTCAGATGAGCTGACAGGACATTGAGCGCGAAGGCCCCCTCCTCTTGCTTACTTCCCTCTGCCCTTCTGACGGTGACGAAATCGGTCAACCATCAGGAGAAAGCGCATGTCATCGTTTCAAGGTATCTGGGTTCCCGTCGTTACACCGTTTCATAACGGCGCCATCGACTTCATCGGCTTGCGCCGCCTGGTCTGCCATCTGCTGGAACAAGGCGTGGCCGGGATCATGGTCTGTACCACCACCGGCGAAGCCGCAGCACTGAGCCGCCGTGAGCAATTGGCGATGCTGGATGCCGTACTGGAACTGGTACCGCCGCAGCAGGTGGTGATGGGCCTGGCGGGGTATAACCAGATTGAGCTGCTGCAGTTCCAGAGTGAAATCCAGCAACGCGCGGTGGCCGGTTTGCTGGTACCGCCGCCGAGCTACATCCGCCCGTCCCAGGCGGGCCTTGAAGCGTTCTTCCGCACCGTGGCCGATGCGTCCAGTGTGCCGATCATTCTGTATGACATTCCCTACCGCACCGGTATCGCCTTCGAACAGGCGACGTTGCTGAACATCGTCGCCCATGAACGGATCGTCGCGATCAAGGATTGTGGCGGCAACCTGGCCAATACCCTGGCGCTGCTGGCCAGCGGGAATGTGGATGTGTTGTGTGGCGAGGATGTGCAGATATTCAACGCGCTGTGCCTGGGAGCGACCGGCGCGATTGCCGCGTCGGCGCATGTGCGTACCGCAGATTTTGTGGCGCTGCATCGACAGGTTCGCGACAACCGGTTGCTGGCGGCTCGCGAGACGTTTTTCGGGCTGCTGCCGTTGATTCACACACTGTTCGTGGAGCCCAATCCGGCACCGGTGAAGGCCGCGCTGGCGATGGAGGGTTTGATCGGCAGTGAGTTGCGGGCGCCGATGTTGGGGGCGAGTGAGACGGTGACAAATCGGTTGCAGCAAGTATTAGGCGTGCGGCAATGACCCGTGGCGAGGGAGCTTGC
>NZ_JACARK010001032.1:0-645 GCF_013386655.1 Pseudomonas sp. K5002
AACTCACGGTGTACGCCGACAACGAAGCCGCCCACCGGCTGTACCACAAGTTCGGCTTCGAGACCGAAGGCCGGCTGCGCGACTACGCCGTGCGTGACGGCGCATTCGTCGACACGCTGACCATGGCGCGCATCCGCAAGCCGGCCTAGTCGTCCTGCAACGCAAACGCCACCGCAGCCTGCGCATGCAGCTCGGTGGTGTCCAGCAAGGGCAGGTCGCTGTGCTGCGGCTTGATCAACAGGCTGATTTCCGTACAGCCGAGGATGATGGCCTGGGCGCCACGGGCGGCCAAAGACTCGATCACCCGCTGGTACACCTCGCGCGATGCGTCGCTGATCACCCCGACGCACAACTCTTCGTAAATGATCCGGTGCACGGCCTGGCGCTCTTCAGCGTCCGGCACCAGCACGGTCAGCCCCTGTGCCGCCAGGCGTGACTTGAGAAACTCCTGCTCCATGGTAAACGCGGTACCCAGCAGGCCAACGCTCAGGGTGCCAGCTTCCACGGCCGCCGCGCCGGCAGCGTCTGCAATATGCAGAAACGGTATCGACACCGCCGCTTCAATCTGCGGCGCTACCAGGTGCATGGTGTTGGTACACAGCACGATGCATTCGGCGCCACCGGCTTGCAGGCGGCGGGCGGCGT
>NZ_JACARK010001033.1:0-3367 GCF_013386655.1 Pseudomonas sp. K5002
GGTTTTGCGGTGGTCGCCGATGAGGTGCGCGGCCTGGCCCAGCGCACCCAGAAATCCACCGAAGAAATCGAAGGCCTGGTGGCCGGTTTGCAGAACGGCACCCAGCAAGTGGCCGCCGTGATGAACAACAGCCGCAGCCTCACCGACAGCAGCGTCGAACTGACGCGCAAGGCCGGTGTGTCACTGGAAAACATCACCCGTACGGTGTCGAATATCCAGTCGATGAACCAGCAGATCGCCGCAGCCGCCGAGCAGCAGAGTGCCGTGGCGGAAGAGATCAGCCGCAGTATCGTGAATGTGCGGGACGTGTCGGAGCAGACGGCAGCGGCCAGTGACGAGACGGCCAAGTCAAGTGTGGAACTGGCGCGTTTGGGCGGGCAGTTGCAGCAGATGGTCAGCCATTTCCGGGTGTAAATCCCAGGTACAAAAAAGCCGCCCCGGTCGAAACCGGGGCGGCCCACTTCTCAGACCTTAACGGTCATCAAAGCTGTCCCGCAGGAATTTCCACACGTGATAAACACGCAGGGAGTTCACTACGAGGTCCCACGTACGTCGTGCAAACTTGGACATACTCGGCCCTCCATCAGTTGGGCCTACCTCCAGCGCACTTACCGGAACACGTGAGCCTTCGGACGCAGGTCAATGCTTCCAGTGAGGCGGCCGGGCTTTGGGTCCTCCCGCATGAATCCGGCACGGATTACTAGCCCGTGGCGTTCGGTCCATAAATTCGCGCGCGTACCCAGCCCACCTACAAACGACATACACAGAACGGGGGCGATACTAACCAACATCCCGCTCAAAGGTGTGACCTGGGAGAACTAATCCACCGGTAACGCTCCAAGAATTTATTGCCAGTTTTTGCAGTCGTCCTTAAATAGCGTAGATCTCAAAGAACTGAAAACACCGAGTGTCACCAGGCCTTGCGTGATGCCTGAACCGACAGTAGTATCCGGTCAGCAGGTCAATGCTTCCGGTGAGGCGCAACCCCAGCCGCGAACTGGGATTGCAATAAAAAACCGCCCTACTAAGGCGGTTTTTTATTGCCTGCGATTTATGCGCGCAGCCTCAGCTGCTGACTTCTTCAACAAACACCAACCGGTTCCCAGACGGGTCGCTGATGCTCATCTCGCGGCTGCCCCACGGCGTGTCTTCAATACCGGGCTTGGCGTTGCGGTAATTCCTGGCCAGCAATTGTTGCTGGTACGCTTCCAACCCTTGAGCCTGAATCCGCACCGCCGCACCTGGCGTGCAATCGCCATGGTGCTCGGACAAGTGCAGCACGCAGTCCCCCAGCGACACCTGCAGGTACAGCGGAAAGTTGTCTTCAAACCGGTGCTGCCAATCGACCTTGAACCCCAGGAAGTCGACGTAGAACTCTAACGTTTTGGCCTCGTCGAAACTGCGCAAGATGGGGGTGACTTTTCCTAAGTGCATGGCGATTGCTCCGTATTTGAGAGCGGCCACTATACGGCCGCAAATCCCTTTCGCAAATCCCCACTGCGCGCCAGGAATCGTCCGGACCGCTGCCCATTGGCCTGCCCGTCTCTGTAGCTGAGCACGCCATTGACCCACACACCGTCAATCCCTTCCGCCGCGCGCTGCGGCTCCTTGAAGTCCGCCACATCCCGCACCCGCAACGGATCAAACAGCACCAGATCGGCCCAGTGTCCTTCACGGATTTCACCGCGCTCGGCCAAGCCAAAGCGCGCTGCCGACAAGCCAGTCATCTTGTGCACGGCGGTGTGCAGCGGGAACAAGCCAAGGTCCCGGCTGAAATGCCCCAGTACCCGGGGAAACGCGCCCCACAGACGTGGATGAGGAAACGGATCTTCCGGCAAACCATCCGAGCCAATCATCGACAGCGGATGCGCCAGGATGCGCTGCACGTCGGTCTCGTCCATGCCGTAATACACCGCCCCGGCGGGTTGCAGGCGGCGGGCGGCGTCCATCAGCGGCACCGCCCACTCGGCGGCAATGTCCTGCAGATCCCGCCCGCCCATTTCCGGATGCGGCGTAGACCAGGTGATGGTGATGCGAAAGGCATCGGTGACTTGCTTGAGGTCCAGGGTCGAAGAGCTGGCCGCATACGGGTAGCAATCGCAGCCCACCGGATGGGTCTTCGCCGCGTGTTCCAGCGAGGCCAACAACTGCGGACTGCGCCCCCAGTTACCGGCGCCCGCGCACTTGAGGTGGGAAATGATCACCGGCGCCTTGGCATGCCGGCCAATCTGAAACGCCTCGTCCATCGCCTCCAGCACCGGTTCGAATTCGCTGCGCAAATGGGTGGTGTACACCGCGCCATAAGCCGTCAGTTCTTCACTCAACTGCAGCACTTCATCGGTCTCGGCGTTGAAGGCGCTCGCGTATGCAAGCCCGGTGGATAAACCCAGGGCACCGTCCGCCAGACTCTCCTGCAACTGCACGCGCATCGCGGTGATTTCACCCGGCGTGGCGGTACGGTGCAGGTCGTCCATATGGTTGCTGCGCAGCGCGGTGTGGCCGATCAGCGCCGCCACATTGACGGCCGGGTGGGCGTTTTCCACCGCCGCGCGGTAATCGCTGAACCGTGGGTAGGCAAAGGCCTCGGCGGTGCCCAGCAGGTTCATCGGGTCCGGCGGATCAGCCTGCAAGCTCACGGGCGAGGCGCTGATGCCGCAGTTGCCGACAATCACCGTGGTCACGCCCTGGCTCAGCTTGGGCAGCATCTGCGGGTGACGGATCACCACCGTGTCGTCGTGGGTGTGCACGTCGATAAACCCCGGCGCCAATACGCGCCCGGCAGCGTCGATTTCATGCTCGGCGCTGTCCCGGGACAGGTCGCCGATCTTCTCGATACGGCCCTCGTGCACTGCCACATCGGCGACATAGCCGGGGGTGTTGCTGCCATCAATGATCAGCGCCTGGCGGATCAGCGTGTGGTACTTCATCTCAATCTCCAAGCGGCAGGCTGTCAGGGCCGCCGCGATAATCGTCCAGGGCCAGCTTGATCCGTCGCAGGCGTTCCTGGTTGTCGTCCGGCATGGCCAAGGCCAGCTCGGTAGCGAGCACATCGATGGCCAACAGCATTCCGTAGCGCGCCGCCGTTGGCTTGTAGATAAAACTGGTTTCGGCCGGTTGCAGCGGCAGCAGCACGTCGGCCAACTGCGCCAGCGGTGAATCCGGCAGGGTGATGGCGATGATTTTTGCGCCGTAGTTGCGTGCCAGCGCCACCACACCCAATACCTCCGGGGTGATGCCGGTCAGCGAGCAGACGATCAGCGCATGCTCCGGGCCCAGGGTGGCGGCGGTCACACGCATCATCACCGGGTCGTGGCAGGCATTGATCGAGTAGCCCAGGCGCACGAGGCGCACTTGCAACTCGTCGCTG
>NZ_JACARK010001034.1:0-3363 GCF_013386655.1 Pseudomonas sp. K5002
ATCAGCCAGGACAGCGCGGCGCCGGCGACGATGCCGAGCACGCCGCCGGCCAGCATCGACAGTGGGTCTGTCTGGCTGGATGCGGCGATGCCATAGAGGAACAGCACGATTTCCGAGCCTTCGCGCAGCACGGCCACGGTGATGACCACGGCCAGGGCCCAGAGTGATTTTTCACCCTTGAGTACTGAATTGCCGGCGCTGCGCAGTTGGGTCGCCAGCTCGCGACCATGACTGGCCATCCACAGGTTGTGCCAGCCCAGCATGACCACGGCGACTACCAGGATGGCTGCGTTGAAAATCTCCTGGCCAAAGCCCTGCAGCGCCTGGGTAATTGCGCCGGTAAATAGTGCGAGGATGCCGGCACCGAGCACGCCGGCTGCGATTCCGCCGCCAATGAACAGCCCACGTCTTGCCAGGCCCTGGGTGGCGGCCATCACGATGCCCACCACAATCCCGGCTTCCAGCACTTCTCGAAACACGATCAACAGACAGGCCAGCATGGCTTACTCCTTGGCCGCGACGGCGGTGACCGTGCCTTTGGCCTGGTCGGGGTGGTAGTCATCGAAGAAGGTGTAGGTGCCGGGATGCAGCGGGCCGGCAAACACCGTGATGGTGTTGCCGGGGACGATGATTTTTTCGAATTTCATGTCGTAGCTTTCGAACTCGTCGACGCTTTCATCGTGGCTGGTGAGTTGAATGCGAAAGCGCTCACCGGCCGGCACCTCGAACGTCGAGGGGCTGAAGGTGTGGTTCTGAATGACCAGGGTGACCAGCTGGTCCGCCTGTGCAGCGACGGGTAAAGCCAGTAGGAGGAGAGCCAGCCGGGCAAGGTTGGGCATGCCGAATGTCCGCTAATGAGAACTATTCGCGGATAATTAGCGTTGTCTTTAAGTGTTACAAGTGAAGATCGAGTTAGGTGTTGACTCGTTCAAGCCTGGTTCAGGTTGCGGTGATGCGGGGGGAGGGAGCAACAGCCGTAGGCACCCGAGAGTGCCCACGGTAGGGTTTAGCGGCGACGTTTTTCGATGTTGTAAACGAATGGTGCAACGATCTCGATGCTCCCGCCTTTCAACATGTCGGCCGGCGGCTTGGGCAGCGGCTGGGCACGACGGATCATGTCGAGGGTGGCGCGGTCCAGGTCGGCGTTGCCGGAGCGGCCCACCAGTTCGTAGGACAGCACGTTGCCATCGGCATCCACCACGAAACGCAGGCGGTTCAGGCCTTCCTTGCCACGCGCCTGGGCGCCCGGCGGGTACTTCTTGTACTTCTGCAGGTGGCCCAGCAGGGTACTTTCCCAGGTGGCCTTGGCCGCGATCTGCTGCGGTGAAGGGCCCGGTTGTGGCTGGGCGGATTTTTCCGTAGGCGCGTTGTTCTGCGGAGTTTCGCTCGGCGGCTCTTCGGAAGGTTTTTCCTTGGGCGGATCGGGCTTCTTCTCCACAGGCTTGGGCGGCTGTGGTTTTGGCTTGGGCTTGACCGGCTTTGGCACCTGGATCGTCGGCTTAGGTGCCTCGGCCAGTTTCGGCAATGGCAGCTCTTCGACTGGCGCAGGCGGCTGTGGCGGCGTGATCACCTTCGGCGGGGCCGGAGGTGGTGGCGCCGGCATCGGTGCCAGGTCGATGACCATGGCGGCCGGAGGCAGCTGGACCATATGTGGCGCCGACCACTGGAGCGCGATGATGATCGCGACGGCGTGGACGCCCAGCACGACGGCGAGGCTGGTGCCATAACGCGTCAGTTTGTGGCGCGTCGTGATCATTTCTTGGCTGCCGTCTCAAGTCCGACCAGGCCTACCTTGAGGTAGCCGGCCGCCCGCAGGGCATCCATCACGCTCATCAGGTCGCCGTAGTCCACGCCCTTGTCGGCCTGGAAGAAGATGGTCGTGTCTTTCTTGCCCTGGGTCTTGGCGTCGAGCACCGCGCCCAGGGTGTCGGATTTGACTTCTTCTTCGCCCAGGAACAGACGCTGGTCCGCCTTCACGCTGAGGAATATCGGTTTCTCCGGCCGCGGCGCAGGTTTCGCGCTGGAAGCGGGCAGGTCGACCTTGATATCCACGGTGGCCAACGGTGCTGCCACCATGAAGATGATCAGCAGCACCAGCATCACGTCGATAAACGGCGTGACGTTGATTTCGTGGTTCTCGACGAGCTCGTCGTCGCCTTGATTCAAATGCAGGCCCATGGCCGATTACCCCACTTTCACCATGTGCGATTGCGAGCTGCGCTCGGTAGGCAGGTGATCGAGGTCACGGCTGACCAGCAACAGGACTTCTGCCGAAGCGTCCGACACCTGCGCCTTGTAGCCGGCGATCGAACGGGCGAAGACGTTGTAGATCACCACCGCAGGAATCGCGGCAACCAGGCCCAGTGCGGTTGCCAGCAGGGCTTCGGCGATGCCGGGCGCCACGACGGCGAGGTTGGTGGTCTGGGTTTTGGCAATGCCGATGAAGCTGTTCATGATGCCCCATACGGTACCGAACAGGCCGACGAAGGGCGCGGTGGAACCGATGGTCGCCAGCACGCCGGTGCCGTTGCTCATGTTGCGACCGCAGGCGGCAACCAGGCGCTCAAGACGGAAACTGACGCGTTCCTTGATGCCTTCTTTTTCACGGGTGTTGGCAGACAGGCGCATCTCTTCGAGTGCGTCGTGAACCAGCAGGTGCGCCAGGGCGCCCTTCTTCGCCGCGCTTTCGCTGGCTTCTTTCAGGGTGGTGGCTTTTTTCAGGTGGACGATTTCAGTGCGCAGGCGACGCTTGGCGCCCAGCAGTTCGAAGCCCTTGGCGATCCAGATGGTCCAGGTGATGATCGAAGCGATGGCCAGGCCGATCATCACGATCTTCACGATGATGTCAGCGTTCTGGTACATGCCCCACGGCGACAGGTCGTGGGTCATGCCCAGGCTGTTGTCTTCTTCCAGCACGACGCCGGACTCGTCAGCCGGAGCACCTTCGGCGGCCAGGGCCGGGTCGGTTTCGACCACGCCGGTGATGTCGTCGATGGTGGCGTTGGGGTCGACCCGCAGCTTGATGATCTTTTGCGCGGTATCGGCCAGCGGTGGAATTTCGATGGTGGCTTCCAGGCGCTGCTGGATACGGCGGGCGGTGAACGCCTGCATCGCCTGGGTGATTTCCTCGCGGTCGTCGTTGGGGCGATCCAGGTTTGGCCGGATGTTGCTCAGCGGCTCGCCGAAATGCGCGGCGCTGGCCTTGGTCAGCATGCTCTTGAAGGCATCGCTGGAAATCTCCAGCAGCAGCCCGGCTTCGCCCGAGTGCACCAGCACGGTCGGCTCACGCAACAGGCTTTCTTCGTAGAGGCAGGGAGAACTGGTCAGCGGCGGCAGGCCGGGCAGCAGGCTCAGGCTGTGCTT
>NZ_JACARK010001035.1:0-3509 GCF_013386655.1 Pseudomonas sp. K5002
AACCATAAGTCGCCGTTACCGCAGCAACGGATATGTACCCGAGATCAACCCCGACTCAACACCCCCCCTTCCCGAGCCTTACGCCTGTTCTTGATCCCGTAGCAAACCCACATAAACACCACCCAAACCGGAATCGCATACACCGACACCTGAATCCCCGGAATCAGCAGCATCACCCCAAGAATAAACACCACAAACGCCAGGCAAACATAATTCCCATACGGATACCAAAGCGCCTTGAACAACGGCACCTGCCCCGTCCGATCCATATGCTGCCTAAACTTGAAATGCGAAAAACTGATCATCGCCCAGTTGATCACCAGGGTCGCCACCACCAGCGACATCAACAACTCCAGCGCATGCTGCGGAATCAGGTAATTCATCAACACCGCCACCAGCGTAATCGCCGCCGACGCCAGGATCGACCGCACCGGCACCCCGCGCTTGTCGATCTTCGCCAATGCCCGCGGCGCGTCACCCTGCTCGGCCATCCCCAACAGCATCCGGCTATTGCAGTAAGTGCCGCTGTTGTAGACCGACAACGCCGCCGTCAGCACCACAAAGTTGAGAATATGCGCCGCGGTATTGCTGCCCAACATCGAAAACACCTGCACAAACGGACTGCCGCTATAGGCGTCCCCGGAGGCATTCAGGGTCTCCAGCAAGCTGTCCCAAGGCGTCAACGACAACAGCACCACCAACGCGCCGATGTAGAAAATCAGGATCCGGTAGATCACCTGGTTGATCGCCTTCGGAATCACCGTGCGTGGCTTGTCCGCCTCAGCCGCAGTAAACCCGAGCATCTCCAGGCCGCCAAACGAGAACATGATGATCGCCATGGCCATCACCAAACCACCCACGCCATGGGGAAAGAACCCGCCGTGCTCCCACAGGTTGGTCACCGAGGCTTGTGGCCCGCCGGTGCCACTCACCAACAGGTAACTGCCCAGGGCGATCATGCCGACAATGGCGACCACCTTGATGATCGCAAACCAGAACTCGGCCTCGCCGAAGACTTTGACGTTGGAAAGATTGATCACATTGATCAACACAAAAAACGCCGCCGCCGACACCCAGGTCGGGATCTCGGGCCACCAGTAGTGCACATACTTGCCAACTGCCGTCAGCTCCGACATGCCCACCAGGATGTACAAAATCCAGCAGTTCCAGCCCGACAGGAAGCCGGCGAAACCGCCCCAATACTTGTGGGCAAAGTGGCTGAAGGAACCGGCCACCGGCTCTTCGACGATCATCTCGCCCAGCTGGCGCATGATCATGAAGGCGATAAAGCCGCAGATGGCATACCCGAGGATCATCGACGGCCCGGCGGATTTCAGCACGCCGGCCGACCCCAGGAACAACCCGGTGCCAATCGCGCCACCGAGGGCGATCAGTTGGATATGGCGATTTTTCAGGCCGCGCTTCAGTTCGCCTGAATGCGAGTTGGCTTCACTCATGGAAAGGGTCTCACGCAAGGTTTGAGGGTGCTCATGGAGGGGTGCTGCTTTGGTAACGGGCTACAGCAGCGCCGATCAAACCCAGGTCCAGCGTTTTTTCTTACGGTCATACGTCACCTGTTGTTTTTATCTGTGACGAAATCGAACCCGACGGGCTTGTGGCCAGGCGGAATGAACAAGGCGGATAGCCCTGAGAGAGTGGGATCACAGTAAAACGCGGCGCATTGTACACCGCCAAACCTGTCTGGGCTGACAGGATGCGGTGCGGCAGATAGGAGGGACATTAGGAAAATTCTTTCAGATAACGAGAAGTTGACGAAAGGACGATTCCTACAAAACGATGCAACCAACTCTCTGTTTCATCGACATAAACCAAATCGCCATCAAAACGGAATAAAAAATCCAAATGGAACCGTGTCAATAAAAATTTTGCAATCCCAAACACTCTCTTCTAGGTTCATCCACTTGCCCAGCGCAGCAAGCTGGCAAGCTCGTTCTCAAACAACGTCATCTAGGAGATTCACCATGCAAGCACTGGAAAATGACCTGGAAACCGAACTGCAACTCGACGATTGGTTTGAAGCGCCGACCCATGAGGCCGCCGTTGAAATGATGCAAGCCGATGCCGTCGTGCCGTTCGGCACCGCGATGTGGCCTTTCTAATCTGATCAGGCACCCCGGCAGGTGCGGGACGCCGCACCTGCCACTGCTCCTACCGAAGGCTTTGAAGGAAGGACGTCATGGACAAGGCCCGCGCCGTCGAACATTTTCTGTATTACCTCGCCCATCACCCGGCCCTCGCCGGCCTGCACCGCCCCACCATTTTGCTTGGCCATACCGAACGCTACGACGCCATCGCCCAATCGATCATCCAGGGCAGCGCTGCCCGCTTCGACTTCCAGGTACAACGCCTGGACCAGGCCCCCTGCGAAGCGCTGGCCAAGGCCATCGAAGACTGTGACCTGTACATGTTTCTCTACGATTCCTCGACCCTGCCCAACCCACGCGCCGAAGGCCCGGACTTTATCCGTGCCCTGCAAGGCGTGATGGCCGAGCACTGGAAAAAATCCCTGCTGCTCAAGGACTACGGCGACTATTTCTACGACACCTTCAGCGTCGCCCCACAGCGAATTGCCGACCTCAACGCCACGTTGATCCGGCGCATGTCCCAGGCCAGCGTGCTGAGCTTCACCGACCAGCATGGCTCGCGCCTTGAAGCGCCCATGAGCAGCATCAAGAAGTGGACCAATATCAACGGCATCGGCAACCACGACCTGGCACCCGGCGAGATCGCCACCCACAGCGAGGCCATCAACGGCCAGGTGCGGTTCGTCGGCACCTTCCTCAGCACCATTCCCTTTGCGCGCAAATACGGCGTGCTGCAATCACCGCTGGAACTGTGGATCGAGAACTCGACCATCTGCACCGTGGCCAGCGAAGTGCCGGGGCTGGCGGATGACTTCAACAAATACCTGAATGCCAACCCGTCCAATCGCCGGGTGGAAGAACTGGGCATTGGCACCAATGAAGGCGTGAAGGATTTGTATGCGCGCAACGCCGGCTTTGAAGAGCGTCATTGCGGGCTGCACCTGGGATTGGGTGGCGGGCAGAAAGGCAGCCACCACCTGGACCTGATCTTCGCCAGCGGCGTGTTGGCCCTCGACGATAAACCCGTGTTCGATGGGGCTTTCATGTTCTGACACGCCCGCCAAAACAATGGAGATCAACTGTGGGAGCGGGCTTGCTCGCGAATGCGGTGGGTCAGTCACTGGATGTATCAACTGATACACCGCATTCGCGAGCAAGCCCGCTCCCACAATGGACCTGCTTTGCTCATAGAGCAGGTTCCAAATCCAGGCAAAAAAAAAAAACGCCAACCCGAGGGTTGGCGTTTTTATGCAGCGCTTAACGAATCACTGCGGCTTCTTGCGACCAAAACCTGGACGCTGGCCGGAACCGGCCGGTGCACCACGACGCTTGCCCGATGGCGCGTCATCGACCAGCTTCAGGCCCGGGCGCTTTTTCGGCGATGGCTTGGCTGGACGTTTGGTG
>NZ_JACARK010000104.1:0-14503 GCF_013386655.1 Pseudomonas sp. K5002
TCATAGGCGGCCACGGCAGCGCGTTTGCGATGTTCGAGTGCGCCGGCATCAAAGATCGGTTGGGTGATCGACCCGGCGAGGCTCCAGACCCCACTGCCCGCCGAAAACAGTTTGGTCCCGCTGGCCACCGTGGAGCCCACCGACCCGGTAATGCTGAACTGGGGCAACTGATTGGCGACGGCCACGCCGATATTGGCACTGGCCTGATGCAGTTGCGCCTGCGCGGAACGCACATCGGGCCGCTGGCCAACGATGGCCGAAGGCAGGCTGAGCGGCAGTTCTTCGGGCAGGTGCAGGGAGGCGAGGTTGAAGCGCTCGTCCCGGTCCTGGTTGGGAAACCGGCCGAGGTAGGCCATCAACTGGTTGCGGGTCTGGGCGAACTGCTTTTGCAGGGGCGGCAAGGTGGCACGGGTTTGCGCCAGCGCGGTCTGCTGTGTGAGCACGTCGGTGTCACCGATCGCACCCAGCCGGCGCTGCGCCTGCAGGACGTCGAGCTGATCACTCTGTAGCCGAATGATGGTTTCGGTGGCGGCGATCTGGTCGCGTATAGAGGCCAGGCTGACTGCGGTGTTCACCACATTGGAGGTCAACGTGAGGTAGGTCGCCTCCAACTGGAAGCGTTCGTACTCGGCCTGGGCCGAGGTGGATTCAATTTGCCGGCGCGTGCCGCCGAACACATCCGGGGCGTAGGACACGCTCAGCGACGCCGAACTCACCGTGAGAATCGGCGACTCCGGCAGGCCCGAGGTGACGCCCGATACTTTCTCGCGGGCCTTCTGCACGTTGCCGCTCACCGAGGGAAACAGCGACGCCTGGTCGGCATAGACCAGCTCGTTGGCCTGGCGCAATGCCGCCTGGGCGGCGGTGACATCCGGGTTGGCGCGCAAGGCTTCCTCCACCAGCGCGTTCAGTTCCGGTGAGCGGAACAGCGTCCACCATTGCCCGGGAATATCCATCCCGGCGATCAACCGCTGCGCCGCACCGCCGGTGTCGATATCGGCCTTGGCGGTGGAGGTGAGTTTTTCTCGTGAATAATCGGCGTTCGCCGGCACCTCAGGACGCGCGAAATCGGGCCCGACGGTGCAGCCGGCGAGGGCGATGCACAGCAGGCTCAACGGAGCCAGAAGGTGGGGTGGTCGAAAAAGGGCGCGGCTGTGCGCCACTGGTTGCGGTGCCGATGCAAGCTGCCGAGGCTGCTCTTTCATATTTACTCTGATTAATCAGTTGGTTAACTGCTTTATTTGTTGAGCAATGAGTGCGCGGGCATCGGGCCATACGGCTGAAAAAATGGCGCGAGAGTCGCCGAATTCAAATCAGTGTAGGTGGTGCAGGCGGGTACGCAATGTCCGTGCGCGCCGACCACCCACAAAAATGCATTTAACGCATTAATATCGAATTAGGTTATGCGTTATAGGTATTTTACATGCAGCCGTCAGCCCCTCATCGTAGCCCTCCCTACGAACACTGCCGAGACCGCACGCGCGGATCGACTTTCAATGCTTGAGAAGGCATCTGGAGACGAACGTGCGTTACCTGACAAAACTGGCGGCCGGGTTGGCCGCCTCGCTGCTGTGCCTGACCGCGAACGCGCAAACGCTGGTGGTCGGAGACCAAAGCTACAACGCCCAGGCGGTGATGGAAGCGGCGGGGGTGCTGGATGATCTGCCCTACACCCTTGAATGGAAGCAATTCACCGCCGGGTCTCCCGTGGCGGAAGCTCTCAATACCAACAGCCTCGACATCGGCCTGCTCGGCGATGCGCCCGTGCTGTTCCTCGGTGCACTCGGCGCACCGATCAAGGTGATTGCCATCAGCCGGCAAAACCTCGAGGGCGTGGCCATCC
Organism: Pseudomonas sp. K5002; assembly: GCF_013386655.1. Lineage (NCBI taxonomy): Bacteria > Pseudomonadati > Pseudomonadota > Gammaproteobacteria > Pseudomonadales > Pseudomonadaceae > Pseudomonas > Pseudomonas sp. K5002. The sequence continues at coordinate 1,844 of NZ_JACARK010000104.1, forward strand.
TGGTGAAAAAGGATTCCTCGATCCACAGCCTTGCGGACCTCAAAGGCAAGCGCGCCGCCATCTGGAAAGGCTCCTGGAGCCAGCAATTGCTGCTGACCGCACTGGATAAGGCGGGCGTGCCGAAAGAGGCCCTGGAGTTGCGCTACCTCAGTGCACTGGATGCTTCCCACGCACTGGAAGGCGGTTCGGTCGACGTCATCGCCACCTGGGAACCCTACGTCACCCAACAGGAACGCCAGGGCGCACGGGTATTGGCGACCGCAGACGGGCTGATCCCGGCCCAGAGTTTCGTCGCCGCCAGCACCAGGGCCGTCGATAACAAGCGTGCGCAAATCAGCGATTTTCTCCAACGCCTGAAGAAAGCCCGTGACTGGACGCGCCAAAGCCCGGCCAACGCCGACGCGTATGCAGATGCGTGGGCCAAACGCACCCGCGCAGATGCCGACATTGCCCGCGCCTGGTTTGCCCGGGCACGCACGACGGTCGAACCGGTGACAGCCCAGTCGCCTGTAGAAGCACAAAAGACCGTGGACTTTTTCGCAAGCCAGGGACTGGTCAAGTCTTACCCGGCAGCCAAGCTGTTCGACGACTCCTTCGCGGCGTCCTTGCAGCCAGCCGTCGCCAGAACCCAGCCCTGAACGCTTCAAGGAATACGTTGGACATGACCAAAAGACAGCTCAAACTGGGCGCCCTGACCATGGGCTGCGGCGGGCCCGGCCGCCACAATCTGTGGCTCGACCCGCAATTGCCGGCCGATGCCAGCGTCAACGTCGACTGGTACGTCGACATTGCACGCCAGGCCGAGGCGGCATTGTTCGACTTGATGTTCATCGTCGACAGCCAATTCATCACACCGGGTTCGCCATCCCACTACCTGAACCGGCTGGAGCCGCTGACGCTGTTATCGGCACTTGCCGTAAGCACCCGGCACCTGGGCCTGGTCGGTACGCTGACGACCTCTTACAACTCGCCCTATAACGTCGCGCGGCGCCTGGCCTCACTCGACCTGATCAGCAAAGGCCGCGCCGGCTGGAACGTGGTCACCAGCGGCGACGCCGGAACCGCCGGCAACTACAGCCGCGACGAACATTATGACTACGACACCCGCTATGGCCGGGCGGCCGAACACGTCCAGGTCGTGCAGGGCCTGTGGAACTCCTATGAGGAAGATGCCTTCGTGCGTGACCGCGCCACCGGCCGGTTTCTCGACCCCGCCAAACTCCACAGCCTGAATCACAAGGGCGAGCACTTTTCCGTGGTCGGGCCGCTGAATATCCAGCGCTCCCCCCAGGGCCAACCGGTGATCTTCCACGCTGGCGATTCGGAACAAGGCCGCGACCTCGGTGCGGCCACGGCCGATGTGATCTTTACCCATGCGGCCAGCATCGAGCAGGGCCAGGCTTTCTATCGGGATATCAAGGGCAGGGCGCTGCAACATGGCCGTGACCCGGAGCAATTGCTGGTGATGCCCGGCGCCGAGATTTATGTAGGCGATACCGATGAACAGGCGCGTGAAACCGAGCGGCACTACCATCAGGCCGACCACAGTTTCGAGCTGGCGCTGAAGGAGTTCGGACGCAATTTCGGCTGGCATGATTTCAGCCAGTACGACCTTGATGCGCCGTTCCCGCAGGAGAGCCTGGAGGCGGCACGCAGCAGCTTTTTTACCGCGGCCAAACGCATTGCCGATCAGGCACGGGAGAAAGGTTTTACATTGCGCCAGGCGGTGGAGTTTGGGCGGCAACTGCGCCCGGGAGCGTTTGTCGGATCGGCGGATACCGTCGCTCGGAAAATGGCTGACTGGCTTGAAGCCCGCGCGGTGGATGGTTTCAACATCTACATCGGCCATCCGGAGCAGTTCAAGCGCTTCACGCACGAGGTCATCCCGTTGTTGCAGGAGCGCGGCGTGTATCGCACGGCTTATGAAGGTACGACCTTGCGGGAAAGCCTGGGATTGAAGATTCCACGGTTTGCGCGCAACGGCGGCGGTTGACTCAAAACAACTGTCCAGATGAATAAATTGGTGAGCCGGGGATTTTTTTAGACATACTGAGGGTTCAAGCCACTCATTTGTCCCGAGACTTTCCTGATGCCATCCCCACCTGCACAAGGGCCTTTCAATCAGGACGACCGGTATCGACTGCTCGTCGACGCAGTGGTCGACTATGCCATCTATATGCTTGATACGAACGGGTTGATTCGCAGTTGGAACTCCGGGGCGAGGAAGATCAAGCAGTACGAACAGAGTGAAGTGCTGGGCAGGCATTTTTCGCTGTTCTACACCCCGGAAGACCTGGCCTCGGACTTGCCGGGCCGGGCACTCAAGAGCGCCGAGCAGTCAGGGCGCTTCGAGGGCGAAGGTTGGCGCATCCGCAAGGATGGGACTCGTCTCTGGGCACTGGTGATCATCGACCCGATACGCGCCGACGACGGCACGTTGATTGGCTTCGCCAAGGTCACACGGGACCTGACCGAGCGTAAGGCCGCGGAGCAGGCGCTGCGCCAGAGCGAGCAGCAATTCAGCCTGCTGGTGCAAGGCGTCACCGACTACGCGCTGTATATGCTGGACCCCAACGGCGTGATCACCACCTGGAACGCCGGCGCCCAGCGCATCAAGGGTTATCAGCCGGCAGAAGTCATCGGCAGGCATTACTCCATGTTCTTCCAGCGTGAGGACGTAGACCACAACGTCCCGCAGCGCGCCCTTGAAACGGTGGTCAGGGAAGGTCGTTACGAAGGGCAGGGCTGGCGCCTGCGCAAGGACGGCACGGGATTCCTCGCCCATGTGGTTATCGACCCGATCAAGAATGAACTGGGTGAGCTGGTGGGGTTTGCGAAGATCACCCGGGACGTTACCGAAAGCGTCCAGGCTCAACAGGAGATCAAGGAAACCCGAGAGGCGTTATTCCAGTCCCAGAAAATGGAGTCCCTGGGCCAGCTCACCGGCGGCATCGCCCATGACTTCAACAACCTCCTGATGGTGATTCTGGGGAGTCTTGAACTCGCCAAGAAGCGTGTCCCGCAGGACTCGAGAACCTGCGCCTTACTGAATAATGCCATCGCGGGCGCCCAGCGGGGCGCAACGCTGACTCAGCGCATGCTGGCCTTTGCCCGTCGCCAGGAGCTTGACCCTCAGCCTGTGGATGTGGGCGATCTGATCCGCAACATGTCAGACCTGCTGTCCCGCATGTTGGGCGCAGGCATCAACGTCGACACACAGTTCCCATTGATCCTGCGGCCGGTATTGGTCGACATGAGCCAACTGGAAATGGCTGTGATGAACCTGGTGATCAACGCCCGGGACGCAATGGAAGGTCGGGGCAGGATCCTGATTTCAGCGCGGGAGGATTCGTTTCCCGGCGGGGCGAATGACTCGCAAAGGCTGATTTGCATCTCTGTCATCGACACCGGCCCCGGGATGAATGACGCGACCTTGCAACGGGCCATGGAGCCGTTCTTCACCACCAAGGGAGCGGGAAAAGGCACCGGGCTTGGGCTTTCGATGGTGCATGGCCTGGCGGCACAGTCACAGGGCCACTTTGTGCTGAAGAGCCGGGTAGGAGAGGGCACAACCGCTGAGCTCTGGTTACCGGTGGCGGTGACCGACACCACACAGTCTGCGGCGCTGGCATCAACTGCAGATACACCCGATGCAGCCCATCAGCAATGCCTCGAGATTCTGCTGGTAGATGACGACCCGCTGGTGCTGATCAGCACCGGGGCGATGCTTGAAGACCTGGGCCATCATGTTGTGTCGGCAGGAGACGGCCATGCTGCGTTGGCGTTCCTGGCGCAAGGCGCGTGCTTTGACCTGGTCGTGACAGACATGGCAATGCCGGACATGACCGGGATCGAGCTTGCCGGCAACATCGAGTCGTTGTATCCCAACCTTCCCATCATTCTTTCCTCAGGCTTTGCGGAAATCTCCCTGGACCTCAAGACCACATTGACGCGCTTACCCAAGCCATTTGATCAATCTGCACTGACCAGGGTGATCGCCGAAACCATGCGCAGCCGGACCGACAAGCCGTGTTGAGCCAGGCGGCTGGCCGTCCGTTGTTTGTTTCCATGGATGGCCCCAAGGGTACTGGCAAAACCACATTGCTGGAGGCCGTAACAAAAGCGCTGAGGGCTGACAACAGAATGGTGATCCGGCTTTGCGAGAGAAAAAGCGATCCCTTCAGAAGTGAAACAATGACCCTCGTTAACAGACTCGCCAGGCATCCCGGCCTGGATCTGGAGTGGGAGGTTTGTGAACGCTTCGCTGATAGCCGCGCGTGGATTTCCCGGCACGTGCTGGCTAGACAGCCTCCAGGCAGCATCGTCCTGATCGACCGCTGGTACCCGTCTGATGCCGCGTTTCGCCGGGAAGTCCCGCTGGCAGAAATCCTGCAGTTGAACATTGATCGAAACGTGCAAGTGCCGGACCTGCATATCGGGGTCGTCACCGACCCTGATATTTCATGGGCACGGGCCGCGGCACGCCGGCGCGGACTGAGCAGTACCGTGATCCACACGCTGGCAGAACATGTCGCCTGTACCCAGGCGTTCGAGCGAGCGGTTGCGGATCACGGCTGGGTGTTATGCCGGAATGAAGGAACCATTGAGGGCGCAACACGGCAGGTGGTTGCCGAAATTTATAACGTCCTTGAGTCCTTCCAGTGTGATTGACCCGAGCCCTGTTCAGGCACTTGCCCCGTTGAACATGCTGACCAGGCTATAGGGTGCATCGTCACCAAACAGCAACTCGTGCAGTTCATTCCCCTCGGCAGCCATTTGCGCGCTGCGCGGGAACATGGCCTGTTCGTATTCGCCCAGGGCGGCTTCGACGTCATCAGGGTATGAGGCGATGGCCTTGCCGAGTTCGGCACCATCGTACATGGCCAGGTTCGCGCCTTCGCCATTCGGGGCCGCAAGGTGTGCGGCATCACCGATCAGCGTTACGCCCGGCACCCGGTCCCAGCGGTGCTCAACCGGCAGCATAAAGAGCGGGCGCCAGACCAGTTCGGTGTCACTGTCGGTGATCAGCGCCGTGAGGGCAGGGGACCAGCCTGCGAATTCCTGCGCGATCCGTGCCGCCGCCGTTGGCGTGTCGGTGAAATCGATGGCGGCAAACCAGCTTTGGGATTCGGTGAGCACTACGTAGGTGTGCAGCGTGGCGCTCGTCTCACGGTGCGCCTGGATCCCTTTTCCCGGTTGAAGTGCGAACATCGCACCGCCACCTACCGCCCTGGAGGTGGCCGGGTGCCGGGCGTCGCTGTCATACAGGTAGGTTTCGATCAACGAGCGGCCCATGTACTCGGGGGCAGCGTCGCTGAGCAGCGGCCGGACCTTTGACCAGGCTCCGTCCGCGCCAACCAGCAGGTGGGTGGCAACGCAAGTACCGTCGGCGAAGGTCACTTCGTGGCGACCCTCGCCGAGGGCGCGCACGCTCTTGACCTTGTGGCCCCAGCGCACTGTACCGGCGGGCAGTGAATCGAGGAGCATCTTGCGCAGCTCGCCACGCATGACCTCGGGACGGCCGCCTGTGCCGTCGTCGGGTTGATCCAACAGAGTGGCACCCTGCCAATCAAGCACCCGAGTCGCCTCGCGACCTTTCAGGATAAGCGCGCGGAACTCGTCCGTCAGGCTCGCTGCCTGCAAGGCCAGTTGGCCGTTGTAGTCGTGGATATCGAGCATCCCGCCTTGGGCGCGTGCGGTTGCCGACGGCTCTGCTTCATAGACGGTGGCGGCAATACCGTGGACGTACAGCACGCGAGCCAGGATGAGACCGCCCAGGCCAGCACCGATGATTGTGACGGGGGTGTGCATAGGGTACCTGTTGAATGTGAGAAATCTTCCGGACTGTTTTTACGCTATTTTGTGGAAAAAATGGCCTGGTTCAAGGGGTTTACTTTCCGCAGGCGATTGAATATAAAGTTTGCTTCGGCGCACAACCGTTGTCGCGCCCCATGATGTTGACAGGAGGAAGCTATGTCACCGTTAAACGTGATGAAGTTCTAAACGATCAAACCGTCACCCCCTCGCTTGAAAACCTCGAAACACGCTGGTCTCAGCATTGGCAGCTCGAAGGCACGTATGCCTTTGACCACAGCGCCCAACGCGACGCTGTATTCTCCATCGACACGCCGCCACCGACAGCCTCAGGTTCGTTGCACGTTGGCCATGTCTTCAGCTACACCCACACCGATATCATCGCCCGGTTCCAGCGGATGCGCGGCAAGGCTGTGTTCTACCCCATGGGTTGGGACGACAATGGCTTGCCGACCGAACGCAGGGTCGAGAATTTCTACGGCGTACGTTGCGACTCGTTGGCCGCTTACCAGCCTGGCTTCAAACCCTCCGAGTCAATTCCATTAAAACGGGCTGACTTTGCCGTCATCAGTCGGCGCAACTTTATCGAGTTGTGCCATGAGCTGACGGCCATCGATGAGCAAGCGTTCCGTGCACTGTTCGTGCAACTGGGCTTGTCCGTTGATTGGAGTCTTTCATACGCCACCATTGATGAACGCTCCCAACGAGCCAGTCAGCGCGCGTTACTGCGTAACTACCAGCGTGGCGAACTGTATAGCCAGGAGGCTCCGTGCCTCTGGGATGTGACGTTCCAGACGGCCGTAGCCCAGGCAGAGCTTGAGGAGCGCGAGGTTGCGGGTGCGTATCACGAACTCGGCTTCGACGCGGCTGATGGTGCCGAACTGAAGATTGCTACGACTCGACCTGAGTTGCTGATGGCATGCGTGGCGCTGGTGGCTCACCCGGACGACGCTCGTTATCAGGCGAGGTTCGGGCAGACCGTGCGTGCGCCGATTTTTGACCTGGACGTTCCGCTGCTGGCCCACCCTTTGGGTGACCCCGGCAAGGGCACCGGGTTGGCGATGGTCTGCACCTTTGGCGATCTAACCGATGTGATTTGGTGGCGGGAGTTGCAGCTGCCCACACGGTCAGTCCTGGGAAAGGACGGGCGCCTGTTACTTGAGACGCCCTCCTGGTTGACGACTCCGCGCAGCCAACAGGCCTACGCAGGCCTGGCCGGCCGTACCCTATCCCAGGTTCGTACGCAGCTCGTTTCGATGTTGCGTGACTGCGGCGCCATGCGAGATGAACCACGACCGATTAACCACGCGGTAAAGTTCTTCGAGAAAGGCGACCGGCCTTTGGAAATTCTCGCGACGCGGCAATGGTACTTGCGCAATGGCGGACGCGACGCGAACCTGAGGGACGTGTTGCTCGACGCTGGCCAGGCGTTGGACTGGCATCCGCCGCACATGCTCAGGCGTTACGAGCATTGGGTAGGGGGGTTGAATGGTGACTGGCTAATCAGTCGCCAACGTACGTTCGGCGTGCCGATTCCGTTCTGGTATCGCCTGGACGCACAAGGCGAAGCCGAGCATGGCGCTCCGATTATCGCCAGTGAGGCAAGCCTGCCTGTTGATCCGGGCCTGGATACACCGCCTGGGTATCGACCCGAGCAGCGTGGTCAACCCAACGGGTTTATCGGTGAACAAGACATCATGGACACCTGGGCCACCAGTTCCCTGACGCCTCAGATTGCCGGCGGCTGGGGAGAGGACGATGGGTTGTTTGCCAAAATATACCCGATGGACCTCAGGCCCCAAGGTCACGACATAATCCGAACCTGGCTGTTCTCGACACTGGTACGCAGCCATTTTGAACACGGTTGCGCGCCATGGCGCAACGTCGCGCTTTCCGGGTGGATCCTTGATCCTGATCGCAAGAAAATGTCCAAGTCCAAGGGGAATGTGGTCACCCCTCAAGCCTTGCTCGACCAGTATGGAAGTGACGGCGTGCGCTATTGGGCGGCCTCGGCGCGGCTCGGCAGTGACACAGCCTTTGAAGAGCAGCAGATGAAAATCGGCCGCCGCCTGGCCGTCAAGCTGTTCAATCTTTCGAGGTTGGTTCAAGGCTTTGCGAAGGATGACACCGGGGATATCGACCAACCGCTGGATCAAGCCATGCTCGAACGCTTGGGTGGCGTAGTCCAGGACGCTACCGTCGCGCTGGAGGCCTATGACTACAGCGGGGCGTTGTCGCGTATCGAAGGATTCTTCTGGTGGTTTTGCGATGACTACGTCGAATTGGTCAAGCGTCGTGCCTATCGACCCGACGGCTACTCGGCGCGTAATGCATTGGCACATGCGCTGAGCGTGCAGCAGCGACTGTTTGCGCCATTTCTGCCCTTTGTGTGTGAGGAGGTCTGGCAATCCTGGAATTGCGGCTCAGTGCACAAGGCGCCCTGGCCGCAAGGGGACGCTTGCCCTGACGCGGCTGTTGAACAGTTATTGATGAGCCTGAGCAGCGTGCTGTCTGCAATTCGCAAAGCAAAGTCTGACGCCAGCCAATCCATGAAGGCTCCGGTAGCACGTGTTGAGCTGGTCGACAGCGCCGCGCAGCTTGAACTGATAAAAGGCGTCAGCCAAGACCTGATAGAGGCGGGGCAGGTCGAGGCCTTGGTGTTTATAGAGGGCGCGGAGCGGCAGGTCGATGTCTGGCTGACGTAACGTGGAGTGGTGCCGACCGCCTCAGTGACACCCACTGGGGCGGGCCGGACCACGCATCAGCCTGCGTCAATCGAGCCACATCGGGACAATTGAGCGTATGAGCAGAAGCGAATAGGAATAGGCAAGCCTCATAGATGATCCGGCATAGGTCGCCAGCGGTGGCTTGGCTACCATTAGCACTCAGTAACCGAGAGGAATTTCCATGAGCACTCGCAAAACCCTGTTCATCACCGGCATCAGCAGCGGCTTTGGCAAGGCCCTCGCGACCGAGGCACTGGCTGCAGGCCACCGTGTCATTGGTACCGTTCGCAACGAAGCCGCGCTGCAAACGTTCGAGGCATTATCAGCGGAGCGTGCTCATGGCGTGATCCTGGATGTCACCGACTTTGAGCGGATCGACAGCGTCGTTGCCGAGATCGAGACCCGCTACGGCCCGGTGGATGTCCTGGTGAACAACGCAGGTTACGGCCATGAGGGCATTTTCGAAGAGTCGCCGCTGGAAGAAATGCGTCGTCAGTTCGACGTCAACGTGTTCGGCGCCGTTGCCGTGACCAAGGCGTTCGTGCCGTACTTCCGCCAGCGCCGCAGCGGGCACATCATCAACATCACGTCCATGGGCGGCACCATCACGATGCCGGGTATCGCCTACTACTGCGCCAGCAAGTTCGCGCTGGAAGGCATCTCCGACACCCTGAGCAAAGAACTCAAGCCATTCAACATTTTTGTCACCGCCGTGGCGCCAGGCTCATTTCGCACCGATTGGGCCGGCCGCTCGATGCAGCGTACGCCCCGCAGCATCGCCGACTACGATGCCAGCTTTGATCCGGTACGCCAGGCGCGCGAAGCGAAAAGCGGCCACCAACTGGGGGACCCGCAAAAAGCTGCGCAAGCCATGCTGCAGTTGATCGCCAGCGACAACCCACCGGCCCACCTGCTGCTCGGCAGCGATGCCATAGGCTTTGTGCGCGAAAAGCTGACGCAATCCCTGCGTGACATCGACCAATGGGAAGCACTGACACGCTCTACGGATGGTCACGCTTCGTGAAACCGCAAGAGGGGCCTATGAATCATTTTGCAGCGCGAACCCGGCGCATGGTCCAACTGATGGAGCAGTTGGCCCCCCTGGAGGGCTACAACCTGAGCGCACTGGAAGACATACGTTTTCTGCGCTCCAATCGCCCGCTGACCCGCACGCCAGTGCTCTACGAGCCTGGCATCGTCATCCTGTGCCAGGGGCGCAAGCTCGGCTATCTGGGCGACGAGGTCTACCTTTACGACGCCCAGCACTACCTGGTGGTGTCTGTGCCAGTGCCTTTCACCATGGAAACCGACGCCAGCGAAGAGGAACCGATGCTGGCGGTATACATGCGCCTGGATTTCAAACTCGCTGGCGAACTGATCCTGGAAATTGACGAAAAATCCGGTCCGACCCACGAACGTCCCAAAGGCATGTATTCCTCGCCGATGGACGAGATGTTGCGCGAGTCCACACTGCGCTTTCTCGAAGCGATGAGCCATCCGGTCGACGGCCCGATCCTCGGCCCCTCGCTGGTGCGCGAGATTTACTACCGGATCATCGCAGGTGAACAAGGAGGGTCCATGCGGGCGGCCCTTGGCAAGCAAGGCCATTTCGCAAAGGTGACCCGCGCCATTCGCAAGATACACAGCTGTTACCAGGAGCGGCTGGACGTCGAGTGCCTGGCCCAGGAGGCGAGTATGAGCGTACCCAGCTTTCATCTGCACTTTCGAACAGTCACCGACTCCTCACCCATGCAGTACCTGAAATCGACTCGTCTGCACCAGGCAAGGTTGTTGATGCTCCGCGACGACATGTCGGCCTCATCTGCGGCTTTTAACGTGGGCTATGAAAGCGCATCGCAGTTCAGCCGAGAGTTCAAGCGCTACTTCGGCCGCACACCCCATGCTGAAGTCGAATGGATGAAAGCAACCTATTCGCTGCCAGCGCCGGCGCAGCCTTCTGTCTATGTGTCTTCGCACTGACCTGACAGCCAGGGCGCTGCCCCGTATCTGATTTTTCTGCATATGCCAATTTGACAGGCTATTGTTATTTTTTATTCTTTCCTAACCTATGCTCCCCTCATGCAAAGTCCGCCTCCAGCGATGGCTTTCCATTGCTCATCAACCGCCAGGCTGAATGGCCTTTATTCGCATGGAGCATGCAATGGGTGTGAATCAGAACCCACATTTCGGTCTGATTGGGCAGATGTTCAAAAGTGACTACAGTTGGCTTTGCACGCGGGTAAGCCGGGCGATGGGTTGCGCCCATGGGGCTCAGGACATTGCATCGGAGACCTTCCTGCGGGTACTGGCATTGCCCGACCCTTCGCAAATCCGCGAGCCGCGGGCGTTGCTGACCACCATCGCGCGGCGCCTGATGTATGAGGGCTGGCGTCGCCAGGACCTGGAACGTGCCTACCTGGAAGCATTGGCCCAGGCGCCGATGATGGTGCACCCGTCGCCCGAGGAGCGTTTGCTGTTGATCGAGACGCTGCTGGAAGTCGACCGCTTGCTCGACGGTTTGTCGGCCAAGGCCAAGGCGGCGTTTTTGTATCACCAGCTGGACGGTTTGACCTATGCGCAGATCGCCGAGCGCCTGCAGGTCTCGGTCAGCCGGGTTCAGCAGTACATGGCCGATGCGTTCAAGCGCTGCTACCTGGCGACGACACAGCCATGAGCCACAGCGCGCCGGATGAGGCGATCATCGACGAGGCAGCACAGTGGATGGCGTTGCTGCAATCCGGGCACGCCAGTGCTCAGGAGCACCAGGCGTTCCGTCGCTGGAGTGAGGGCGACCCACGGCGTGCCGAAATCTTCAACATGATGGGCGGCGTTCCGGCCGTGCTGAACAATGACGAACTGCGCCGCATGCCCCGCGACAGCCTGTTGCACACCCTCAACGCACCGTCGGGCCGCCGGCGCTTCTTGCGCAATACCCTGGCGCTGGTTGGCGTTGTGTCGTTTGGAAGTCTGATCACGCGGCTGTCCGACAGCTGGTTGCCGTTGGGCGCCTTGCGCACCGGTACGGGCGAGCGCCTGAACCTCACGCTGGAGGATGGCAGTGCATTGACCCTGGATGCGCGCAGCAAGGTGCTGACGCATTTCGATGCTCGGCAACGGCTGTTGCAGTTGCTCGACGGCAAGCTGCTGGTCGACGTTTTCAAGGACAGCCTCAGACCGTTTATCGTCGAGACCGAACACGGCCGCATGCGCGCCTTGGGCACGCGGTTTCTGGTACAGCAGGGCGAGGATCGAACCCAAATCACGATGCTGCATTCCCAGGTGGAAATCACCACGCGCGACGGCGCTGTGCAGGTGATCAGTGCCGGCCAGAAAGCCACGTTCAATGCCCATGGCATCCTCGACCTGGAAACCGCCAGCGGCGGCGAGGCCTCGTGGACCCACGGCTTGCTGGAAGTGCGTGACCGCTCATTGGGTGAAGTGGTGCAAGCCCTGCGTGACTACCGGCGCGGCATCATCCGCGTCAGCCCCGAGGCGGCGAGCCTGAGGCTGAGCGGGATTTTCCCGCTGGACGACAGCCAGGGCGCCCTGCAATTGCTGGCCAAATCCCTGCCGGTGCAGATCGATTATCACAGCCCTTATTGGGTCAGTATCGAGCGCCGATAAAAATAATTTTCCCAGCCCTATAAAACCCCCGCCACTGTTGCACAACCCAATACAGGCCAGGGTGTATCTGCCTGGGAGTGTTGTTTCGGGCCGTTATAAACCCATGCTTTTTTAGCCTAACGGCCGCCTATAAAAAACCCCGATCTGTTGTTCAACCCATCAACGGCATATCAATGATGGGAACCTCAACCATGCAACTCAAACCTCTCAGTCGCGCATCTCTGGCGGCACTGTCTCTGACGATTGGCCTGACCTTGGCGGGACATGGCACGGCGGTGCTGGCACAGCCGCTGTCTGCGATATCGACCGCCCAGACTTTTGATTTTGATATCGCCAGCGGCCCCCTCGACCAAGCGCTGTTGACCCTGTCACGCAGCAGCGGGCAGATCATTTCCTTCCAGCAAGACCTTGTGCAAGGCCTGACCAGCGCGCCGGTGCGGGGCACCTTCACCACCGAGCAAGCGCTGCGACAGGCACTGCGCGGTGCAGCCCTTGA
>NZ_JACARK010001036.1:0-840 GCF_013386655.1 Pseudomonas sp. K5002
AAACCCCGTTGGCGGTGTTGTTGAGCGTGGCATCCAGTGAACAGCTCAAGGACCATCCGCAACTGAGCAAGCTGCTGCGGGAACAGTTGGAGCAGGTGCAGCAACGGCTTAATCGTGAACTCAATCGTGCCCGCCTGGCCGGAGAGACACTGCCGGGTGCCTTGTTCGATTGCGACGGCGAATTACCGGGGTTGCTTGCGACCCTGAACATGATCCATGGCGAACACCTGGATTTGAGTTACCGCGTGCCGCCCGGTTTGCAATTGCCGTGGGACCGCGAAGACCTGCTGGAACTGTTGGGCAACCTGCTGGACAACGCGTGCAAATGGGCGGATGCGGAGATTGTGTTGAGCATCGGCGAAACCCCGGAAGGCTTTCGGTTGGCTGTCGAAGATGACGGGCCGGGGATTCCCGAGAGCCAGCGTGATCAGGTGTTCAGCCGAGGCACGCGGTTGGATGAGCAGACTGACGGGCATGGTCTGGGGCTGGGGATCGTGCGGGATATTGTCGAGGTGTGGGGTGGGGTGCTTCTGTTGCAGGAGAGCGAGCTGGGCGGGTTAAAGGTCATCATCGACCTGCCACGCCGCCATTGAAAACAAACCGTAGCAGCTGTCGAGCCTCGCCAAGGCTCGACAGCTGCTACGGGATACTCGGGCTGATTGCCGGAGTATCCCGCAACTCATCAAACCCTGAACTGATCCATCAGGCCCTGCTGCTGATTCGCCAGGCTGTTCAACGCCTGGCTGACCCGCGCCGATTCATTCGCTTGCTCGGACAACGACTCCGTCACATCTCGAATCGTCGCCACGTTGTTGTTGATCTCCTCGGCCACCGCACTTT
>NZ_JACARK010001036.1:865-1078 GCF_013386655.1 Pseudomonas sp. K5002
TGCAGGTTCATGTCGCTGATTACCGTTACCGCATCGCCGATCTGGCGCAAGGCGGTCACGGCCTGGCCCACTTGTTCGACGCTGCCCTGGGCCTGGCGATGGCTGTTGCTCATGGAACCGACCACTTCCTGGGTACCGCTTTGCAGTTGCTCGATCACCAGGCGGGTTTCTTCCACCGACTCCTGGGTACGTCGCGCCAGGTTGCGCACTTCA
>NZ_JACARK010001036.1:1171-1350 GCF_013386655.1 Pseudomonas sp. K5002
AGGTTGGTCTGCTCGGCGATTGCACGAATCACTTCCAGTACCGAACCGATCTTCTCGCTGTTGGCCGCCAGTCCTTCAACCTGGGCCATCGCGGTGCTCATATCCGCCGCCAGGTGGCCGATGCTGGTGGTGGTGCGGTCGATCACGGTCAAACCTTCACGCGTCGCCTGATCGGCATC
>NZ_JACARK010001037.1:0-991 GCF_013386655.1 Pseudomonas sp. K5002
AGGCGTGCTGCAACTGCTGCCGGGCCAGGGCGAAACCGTCGGTGCGCGCCTGGTGGGTGATGATCGCGTCAAGGGCGTGATGTTCACCGGCTCCACCGAGGTTGCGCGCTTGCTGCAACGCAGTGTCGCCGGCCGTCTGGATGCACAGGGTCGTCCGATTCCGCTGATCGCCGAAACCGGTGGCCAGAACGCAATGATCGTCGACTCCTCGGCGCTCACCGAACAAGTGGTGATCGACGTGGTGTCCTCGGCCTTCGACAGTGCCGGCCAACGTTGCTCGGCCCTGCGCGTGCTGTGCTTGCAGGAAGATTCCGCTGACCGCGTCATCGAAATGCTTAAAGGTGCCATGGCTGAATGCCGCCTCGGCAACCCGGAGCGCCTGTCGGTGGATATCGGCCCGGTGATCGACGCCGAAGCCAAGGCTGGCATCGAGAAACATATCCAGGCCATGCGCGACAAAGGCCGCAACGTTTACCAGGTCGCGATTGCCGATAGCGAAGAGATCAAGCGCGGCACCTTCGTGATGCCAACCCTGATCGAACTGGAAAGCTTCGACGAACTGCAACGGGAGATCTTCGGCCCGGTGCTGCACGTGGTGCGCTACAAGCGCAAAGAGATCGACCAGCTTATCGGCCAGATCAATGCCTCCGGCTATGGCCTGACCCTGGGCGTGCACACCCGCATCGACGAGACCATCGCCAAGGTGATCGACAACGTCCATGCCGGTAACGTCTACGTTAACCGCAACATCGTGGGCGCCGTGGTCGGCGTGCAGCCGTTCGGTGGCGAAGGCTTGTCGGGCACTGGCCCGAAAGCTGGCGGCCCGCTGTATCTGTACCGTTTGCTGTCGACCCGTCCTACGGACGCCATCGAGCAATCCTTCGTCCGTGGTGATGCACTGGCCGCACCGGATGTTCGCCTGCGGGATGCCATGAGCAAGCCGCTGACCGCCCTGAAAGCCTGGGCCGACAGCAGCAACCTGAGCGACTTG
>NZ_JACARK010001038.1:0-316 GCF_013386655.1 Pseudomonas sp. K5002
CCGAGGATCGCCACGATGATTGCCTGCCAGATCGCCAGGCCGCGAAACGCTACGAGGGTCGCGCCCAGGGGCAAGCCGAGGATGCTGATGTTGGCCGCAAACCAGACCCAGAACAGTTGCAGCGGATGGCCGTTGCACTCGCCTTCCGGGACCGGCTCGATGCCGCGTGTTTCCAATTGCCCGGCGCTTTGGCCGGAAGAGGACGTACTCATGGTGGGGTGCTCCTGATGCCTGTTTTTTTGTGGTTGTGGCAGGTTGGCAAGTTGAATCTGTGTGCCGGTCTTCCTGACTCGACTGGATCAATGTGGGAGCTGGC
>NZ_JACARK010001038.1:330-818 GCF_013386655.1 Pseudomonas sp. K5002
GCCAGCTCCCACATTTTTCGATCTGCGGTGCTCAGCGCAGCTCGAGCAGGCCTTGGACCAAGGGTTCCAGGTCCAGTTGGTTAACCTGCTTGACCTGTTCGATCATCGCCTCAGGCCAGCACTGCATCCCCAGGCACGCACCGAGCATCGCGCCGAGAATCGCGGCGATGGTGTCGGTGTCGCCGCCGAGGCTGGCGGCCATGCACAGGGCTTCGATGGCGTTCATTTCACCCACCGCGACTTGCTGCGCGAGGGCAAACGACACCACCACCGATTCCTGGGACGCAACGGAGGTGCCGATCAATTCGTAAAGCAGGTCGGTAAACAGCGCCTTGTCGCCGCTGTCGACACTCAAGGTGCGCGCCCAACTGATGCGGGTGGCGATGCGCCCGCCGGCAATCCAGTGGCCGTGGTTTTCCGCCTGCTGGGCGATCTGCGTGCCGATGTTCAGCGCTTCGCCCAGATCGACGCCGTTGATCCCGGCGGAA
>NZ_JACARK010001039.1:0-328 GCF_013386655.1 Pseudomonas sp. K5002
GCCACCGCCGCCGCGCTGGAGATGCCCAGGTTGGTGTTATGGGTGACCTGGCACGCCTGGATCACCGCCTGGATAAACTGCGCCGGGTCGTTGACGTCCGCCGCGATGCCCACCGGGGTGATACGCATGGCGGCGCCGTTGGTGGTGCCGTAGCGCCCGGACTCTTCCGGGGTATGGCCCGCCAGGATCATGTCGATCGCCCGTTTGGTTGACGGGCCCAGCAAATCCTGGGAGCCCTTGGCGCGCATCACCGCTTCCCAGTCGATCAAACGTTGGGCGAGTTCGGTGGGTTCAATCCTGCCCTGCCCGTCCACCAGCAACTGGCCGA
>NZ_JACARK010001039.1:375-924 GCF_013386655.1 Pseudomonas sp. K5002
ACCAGCAACTGGCCGACGAGGATCGCCTGTTCGGTGTCATCGGTGATCGAGCCCTTGGGCATGTTCGGCGCGATCGGCTGATCGGCGTCGGCATCTTCCAGGCCGGTGATCGCGCCGAAACGCGCCTTGACCTGCTCGCGGCTCAGGGACTGGGTGGGCATGCCCAACGCATCGCCCAAGGCCAGGCCGTAGAAGGCGCCGAGGGCGCGGGTGGTGGCGGTCATGTCGGTGTTCCAAATTGAAGGTGCAAGCGGAAATGCAGAGGGTCGAGCAGGCTTTCGACGGATTCCATGAAGCGGTCCTGGCGGTCGTAGGTGGTGCGCAGGGCCTTGAGGAACACCGTGCCCACCGGGCGCCCCAGGAGCTGGGCGTCTTCTTCGTTCAGAGGCTCGGCACCGATCCATTGGTTGCCGGTGGCGCCGACATAGCCATAGGCCGCCAGGGTGATGGTCAGGGAATTATCGATCAGGCCGACTTGCGGCAGGCTTTCCAGGCCACCGGAGGCCGGCATCAGCGAGCGCTCCAGGGACACGAACGTGCCGTCGGCAG
>NZ_JACARK010001040.1:0-1836 GCF_013386655.1 Pseudomonas sp. K5002
TTGCTCCAGCCGTCCATCAGAATGTGGTGATGGGTATAAATCAGGTGATAACGCTGTTCAGCGGTCTTGACCAGCACCAGCCGCAGCAGCGGCGCGAGGGCGAGGTCGAAACCCTGGTCGCGCTCGCTGGACGCCAACTCGACGAGGGCCTGCGGGGCATCCGTGCGTGTGCTCCAATCCAGCGCGGTGAAGGGTACGCGCACCTGTTTATGCACCACCTGCACCGGTTGCTCGCTGCCTTCCCAGATGAAACTGCTGCGCAAAATGTCATGGGCGTCGACCGCCGCCTGCCAGGCATCTTCGAAACGCTGTGGGTCGAGACCGTCGATGTCCAGGCACATCTGATTGATGTACTGACCGCTGCCGTGTTCGTACAAGCTGTGGAACAGCATGCCCTGCNNGCTGGCCAGCGGGAAGTCGGAAGGCGTCATGCCATGGTTTGCAGGATCGCAGCAATGACCGATCAACAGAGCCAGCTCCACGGCATAATCGTCGGCCAGTTGCTGGATGGTGGCCTGCTCGAACTGTTGGTGACTGAACGTCCAGCCCAGGCTCAGTGCGCCATCAAATACCCGCCCGTTGAGGCTCAGCCAATTGCCCAGGGGCGCCATCGCGCTTTGCTCTTCACCGGCGCTTTCGCTGGCCGGGCTGAACAACGCGCCCTGTTCCTTATCGAAGCTGGCGTCGAACTGCCCCAGGTAGTTGAAGGTAATGCGCGGCACCGGCAGCGCTTGCAAGGCTGACCGGCTGGCCTCGTCACCGAGGAAGCGCAGCGCGCCGAAACCCACCCCCTTGTCCGGGATCGATCGCAACCCTTGCTTGATCGACTTGATCGAGTCCCCGAGTGCCGCCGCCGGCGACAACTGGACCGGGAACATACTGGTGAACCACCCCACGGTGCGCGTCAGGTCGATGTTGGCAAACAACTCTTCGCGACCATGGCCTTCAAGCTGGATCAAGGTACTTGCATGCCCGGTCCAACGGCAGACCACCCGCGCCAGGGCGGTCAGCAACAGGTCGTTGACCTGAGTGCGATAGGCGGCCGGCGCTTCCTGCAGCAGTTGCCGCGTCAGGTGTTTGTCCAGACGCGTATGAACAGTGACGGCCTGGCCGTTCTGTGGGCTCGCCTCGGGGTTGAGGCACGGCAGGTCAGCCGGCGCACCTTGCAGTTGCGCCTGCCAGTAGGCCAACTGCTGCTGCAATTGCGCGCTACGTGCATGCGCTTGCAACTGTTCGGCAAACGCCTTGACCGAGCTGGTCTTGGCCGGCAATTGCAAGGCTTGCCCGGCGAGCAATTGGTTGTAGGCCGTTTGCAGGTCGTCGAACAGAATCCGCCACGACACACCGTCCACCGCCAGGTGATGGATCACCAGCAACAGCCGCTGGGTGCCATCGTCCAGGGTCGCCAACACGGCGCGCAGCAAGGGTCCGGTTTGCAGGTTCAGGCTGCGCTGGGCTTGATTGGCCAGCACTTCCAGCGCGCCAGCATCGGCCACCGGGCGCACCCATAACAGATCATTGCGCATCGATGCGTCGCGATGGCTGGCACTCCAGCCTTCGGCGCTTTCGTTGAACATCACCCGCAACGCATCGTGATGCAGCACCAGCGCCTGCAATGCTTGCTCCACCAGCGCCGCTTGCAGCGCACGGGCCGGTTGCAGCAGCACCGACTGGTTGTAGTGGTGACGCTGCGGGATGGCGTCGGCAAAGTAAGCCTGTTGAATTGGCAGCAGCAACGCCGGGCCCTGCACCGCAGCCTGATCGATTACCTGCACCGGGTCACCGGTCTGCGCGACAGTCGCCAATGCCTGCACCGTCTGGTGCTGGAACAGGTCT
>NZ_JACARK010001041.1:0-3686 GCF_013386655.1 Pseudomonas sp. K5002
CATGTCCTCGCTGATGGGGACTTCGATGCTGAACATCGAACCGCGCCCCGGCCACGAACGCACCGCCACCGGATAACCGAGGACCTCGGCGATACGCTCGACAATCGCCAACCCCAGTCCCACGCCCTTGCGGTCGGCGGCGCGGCCCACGTCCAGTTGATTGAACTCCAGGAAGATGGCGTCCAGGCGGTCCGCCGCAATTCCGCGCCCGGTGTCCCACACCTCCAGGCGCAACCGCTCACCCCGGCGGCGGGCGCCCAGCAGGATGGAGCCCGCGCTCGTGTAGCGGCAGGCGTTGCTGAGGAAATTGCGCAGGATCCGCGTCACCAGCCGCAGGTCGGTGTTGATTGCGTAATGGCCTGTACGCGCCCGCAGGTTCAGCCCGGACGCCGCGGCCACCGACTGGAATTCCGAGACCAGCGGTGCGAACAGCTCGTCGAGACGGTACAGGGCGATGTCCGGCTTGACCGCCGCTTGATCGAGTCGGGAAATGTCCAGCAAGTCGGTGAGCAAATCCTCGGCGCCTTCCAGGGCCTGATGGGTGCGCTCCACCAACACGTGTTCGACGCTGGGCAAGTTGCGCTCGCGCAGGGTGGAAATCAGCAAGCGTGCGGCGTTGAGGGGTTGCAGCAGGTCATGACTGGCGGCGGCAAGGTATTTGTCCTTGCTGCGGTTGGCGGACTGGGCGGCATCCCGGGCATCGCGCAAGTCCTGCTCGATCTTCTCGCGCTGGGCGATTTGCTGTTGCAGGTTGCGGTTGGCTTCCAGCAACTCGTCGGTACGCGCCGCGACCCGATGTTCCAATTCGTCGTTGAGGCGGATGTAGCGATTGCGCTCGGCTTCCAGCTCGTCGAGGCGCGCGGTCAGTTCGGGGTAATGACTCTTGCGCGCCGAGTGGTTGCCCAGCCCCAGGAGCCCCGCGAGTGCCCGTTGCTGATCGTCAGAGAGCTTCGCCATAGACGACCTCGACGTCACGCTGGCTGGATTCACGCGGGTTGGTAAGGATGCACGGGTCGTGCATGGCGTGCTGCGACAGAAAGGGAATGTCCGCCACTCGAATCCCATGCAGGCCGAGGGTTTCATGGAAGCCGATCGCATGCTTCAACGCGATCAAATGGTCCACCAGCCGGCCGCAGATTTGCCGGTGGTTGAGGCCCCGGCAATCAATGCCGAAGGTCTCGGCAATCACCTTGAAACGCTCCGGTGCCGCGCTGTAGTTGAACGCCACCACATGTTCCACCAGCACCGCGTTGCACAGGCCATGGGGCAGGTCGAGAAAGCCGCCAAGGCTGTGGGACATGGCATGCACCGCGCCGAGGATCGCGTTGGAAAACGCCAGCCCGGCCTGCATGCTGCCCAGCATGATTTTCTCCCGCAGGGCGATGTCGCCGGGGTTGGCGATCATCTGCACCAGGTTGCCATTGATCAGGCGCATGGCTTCCAGCGCGTGGGGATCGGTCAGCGGGCCGTGGCCGGTGGACACGAAGGCCTCGATGGCATGCACCAGCGCATCGATGCCGGTACAGGCCGAGAGAAACGGGTCCATGCTCGCCGTGGTTTCCGGGTCGATCAGTGAAACATCGGGCACCACCGCCTTGCTGACGATGGAGAACTTCATGCGCTCCTGCTGGTTGGAAATGATCACGAACTGCGAGACATCCGCCGAGGAGCCCGCGGTAGTCGGGATCAGGATCAGCGGCGGGCTCGGCACGCGGATGGTGTCGACGCCTTCGAAGTCGAGGATGCTGCAGCCATGGGCGACCACGATGCCGATGGCCTTGCCGCAGTCCATCGGGCTGCCGCCACCGACGGCGACGATCACGTCGCAATGGTTTTCACGGTAGACCTCGGCGCCGAGCATCACCTCTTCAACCCGGGGGTTGGGCGAAACGGCGGTGTACAGGCAGTAGTCGATGCCGATCGCTTGCAGGCTGGCCTCGACATCGGCCACCCAGCCGACAGCAACCACGCCGGGATCACTCACCACCAACACCTTGCGCGCGCCAAAGGTCTTGGCGTAGTTGCCTACGTTGTGCCGGCAGCCGGCGCCAAAGATGATTTCAGGGGAAACGAATTTACGCAGGAGACTCAGGTTCGGGCTCATTGGTAAGCCTGTTTTTATTATTCTGGAAGATGCGCTCCACACTAACCCATCCGACACTGATTGCAATCAGACCAATGGGTGGCGCTGAAACCGCGACGTACGGCACGATCTACTACTTTGGTACTGATTCCCCTCTCTATCGTCGCATTCCCAAGGCATCGAGACTGGCATGTAATGGGCGCATGACCCTATGGATCGGACCTGCTTGAATAAGCAAAAATAATAAGGCGAACGTCCATGTACAAAATTCTGATAGCCGACGATCACCCACTGTTTCGCGAGGCGATCCACAACGTCATCAGCGACGGGTTCCCGGGCAGCGAAGTGATGGAAACCGGCGACCTGGACAGCGCCCTGGCCCTGAGCCAGGAGCACGACGACCTGGATCTGATCCTGCTGGACCTGAACATGCCAGGCATGCACGGCCTCAATGGCCTGATCAACCTGCGCAACGAGTCGCCGACGATTCCGGTGGTGATCGTGTCCGCAGAGCAGGACAAGCAGGTCGTGCTGCAAGCCATCACCTATGGCGCGGTGGGGTTTATCACCAAGTCCTCGCCCAGGCTGCAGATGACCGAGGCAATCCAACAGATTCTCAACGGCAATGTGTATTTGCCGCCGGAGATTATTCGCAGCCAGAAAATCGGCGGGCAACGGCGCATGAATGATTGCCTGGGGCTTGCGCCGGAGCTGCTGCAGGCCCTGACCCGCAAGCAATTGCTGGTGCTGGAGCGGATGACCAAGGGTGACTCGAACAAGCAAATCGCCTATAGCCTGGAGATTGCCGAGACCACGGTGAAGGCCCATGTCTCGGCAATCCTGCGCAAGTTGAACGTGCACAATCGGGTGCAGGCGATTCTCAGCGCCGGGGACATCGACTTTGGTGCCTACCTGCGGCGCTGATACCCGTAGGGGCGGGATGCTGACCGCATTTCAAGGCACCTGAATGAGGGCCCGAAACAGCATGCCCGCCGCCACCAGCACACACAGGGTGGCAAAACCCACCTGCAAGGTGCGCGCCTTGATCACCGAGCACAGGCGCCGCCCCGCCAACATGCCGACAATGCTCGAACCGATAAACACCCAGCCCATCGGCTCGATACTGACCCCGGCATGAAACGCACCGATCACGCCGATCAACGAGATCAGGCTGATCACCATCAGCGAGGTGGCGACGATGCCGCGCATCTGCACATCGGTCAGTTGCTTGAACGCCGGTACGATCAAGAAGCCGCCGCCCACGCCGAGCAGGCCCGATACCGCACCGGTCACTGCGCCGAGGGCGGCCAGGGTGGCGGTGCATTTGGCGGTCCAGGAAAAGCGCCCGGTCTGTTGGTCGAGCATGCAGTTCTTCTGGCCCCAGGACGCGGTGCCGTGGTCGCTCGGCCCGGCCTCAAGCTTCTCCCGTTGCAGCATGCGCCAGGCCACCAGCACCATCAGCGCACTGAACAGGCCCATCAGGACTTTCTCCGACATCTGGTGGGCGAAGAACACCCCCAGCGGCGAAAACAGCGCGCCGAGCAGCGCAATCAGCAGCGCCGCACGGTAGCGCACCAGGCCATGGCGCAAACCGTCGACAGCC
>NZ_JACARK010001042.1:0-1071 GCF_013386655.1 Pseudomonas sp. K5002
AGCGCCTGCACCTAAGGCCGTGAGCGCACCATGACCCTGACCTCCGAGCTTCCCGCCGCGGCCACCGCACCGCGCAAGAGCCGCAAGAACAACCCGGAAAAGACCCGCGAGAACATTCTCCAGGAAGCCATCGTCGAGTTTGTCACCCAGGGCCTTTCCGGCGCCCGGGTGGACGCGATCGCGGAGCGTATCCAGACCTCCAAGCGCATGATCTATTACTACTTCGGCAGCAAGGAGCAGCTCTACGTCGAGGTGCTGGAGAAACTCTACGGCGACATTCGCAACACCGAGACACGGATGAACCTGACGGCCCTGGAGCCCCGGGAAGCGATCCGCCGGCTGGTGGAATTCACCTTTGATCACCACGATCAGAACGTGGATTTTGTGCGCATCGTGAGCATCGAGAACATCCACAACGCCGAGTATGTAAAGCAGTCGACGTCGATCAAGGCGATGAACAGCAACATCCTCGAAGCCCTTGGCACCACGTTGCGCCGGGGCGCCGAGTTGGGGTTGTTCCGGGAAGGGCTGGAGCCGCTGGACGTGCACCTGCTGATCAACTCGTTCAGCTTTTACCGGGTGTCGAACCGCCACACCTTCAGCGAGATCTTTCAGATCGAGTTGTCGGATGAGGCGGTCAAGCAGCGGCATCGGGCGATGATCTGCGAGTCGGTGTTGCGCTACCTGCAGGCTTGAGTTCAACACCGAGCAAAATGTGGGAGCGGGNNCCCGCTCCCACATTTCTGATCCGGTTTCTACAGTTGGGTGGTCATGCTCTGGAAGTGCGCGAGCATGCGCTCTGCATCCGCCACTTCGCCAGTGAACAACTCAAACGCCTTCACCGCCTGAAACACCGCCATGTTGCCGCCATCCAGGGTGCGGCAGCCCAAGGCGCGGGCGTTGCACAGCAGTTCGGTTTCCAGTGGGAAGTACACGATCTCCGCTACCCACAAGTCGGCGCGCAAGGTGCCCAACGGCACCGGCATGCCCGGCAGCTTGGCCATGCCCATCGGCGTGGTGTTCACCAGGCCGTCGGCTTCGGCCATGGCGCTTTCCAGGTCATTGCCGGCC
>NZ_JACARK010001043.1:0-994 GCF_013386655.1 Pseudomonas sp. K5002
AAACCTTGCGCCGGGCCCAGGACGAACTGGTGCAGGCCGGCAAACTCGCGGCCATCGGCCAGATGTCCACCAGCATCGCCCATGAATTGAACCAGCCACTGGCCGCCCTGCGTACCCTGTCGGGCAACACCGTGCGCTTCCTTGAGCGTGGGGCGCTGGACACCGCCAGTGCCAACCTCAAGACCATCAACGAACTGATCGACCGCATGGGTCGCATCACCGCCAGCCTGCGCTCCTTTGCCCGGCGTGGCGATGACCAGGGCGAAGCCAATCTGGGCAAGGCCGTGGACGCTACGTTCCAGATCCTCGGCAGTCGCCTGGAGACCCTGCCGCTGACGGTGCACCGCCACTTCAGCAGCGCGCAGTTGCAGATCGACCAGACACGCCTGGAGCAGATCCTGGTCAACCTGATGGGCAACGCCCTGGACGCGATGCAGGCGCAACCGGCCCCCGAACTGTGGCTGGAAGGCGACGTCGCCGACGGCAAATATCGCCTGCGGGTGCGCGATAACGGCCACGGGATTGATCCCGAGACCCGCAAGCATTTGTTCGAACCGTTCTTTACCACCAAACCCGGCGAACAAGGCCTGGGCCTCGGCCTCACGCTGTCGGCCAGCCTCGCGGCGGCGACCGGCGGCAACCTCGCCGTCGAGCATCCGGCCAGCGGTGGTACTGCCTTTGTCCTGAGTTTGCCGCTGGCGAGCCCTCAACAAGTCGAGTCGAAATGAACGCAGAAAAAACCACCGACCTGACCGTCCTGATCGTCGAAGACGACCCCCATGTATTGCTCGGCTGCCAGCAAGCCCTGGCCCTGGAAGACATTCCCAGCGTGGGCGTGGGCAGTGCCGAAGAGGCCCTGACCCTCGTCGGTGAAAACTTCGCCGGCATCGTCATCAGCGATATTCGCCTGCCGGGCATCGACGGCCTGGAGTTGCTGACCCGGCTCAAGGCTCTGGATAAAAGCCTGCCGGTGGTGCTGATCACCGGCCACGGC
>NZ_JACARK010001044.1:0-2304 GCF_013386655.1 Pseudomonas sp. K5002
ACCATAAGTCGCCGTTACCTAAATAACGGATATGTACACCGAATCAAACAGCCGCCAAAGAAGGCTCCAACTGCCGCTGAGCCAACCAAATCTCCTCCTGCAACCACTGCGCAAACACCTGCAACTGCGGCGTATCCGTCTGCTCCGGTCGGGTCACCAGCCAATACGACTGATGCCCCTCCACATGCACATTCAGCACCTGCGTCAACTGCCCACTGGCCAACTCCGAAGCGACCATATGCCAATCCGCAATGGTAATCCCCAACCCATCGATCGCCGCCCGAATCGCCAAATCCAGCAGGTCAAACTCATACCCCCCCTCGATATCAACCCCACTGATCCGCGCCGCATCCAGCCAATGCTTCCACGTCAGATACCGCTGATCCTCCCGCGCCAGCACATGCAGCAACGTCATGCGATTCAGATCAATCCCGTCACTCCACTCCCGGGCATACAACGACGGCGCACACACCGCGATATGCCGCTCCTGAATCAACAACGAGCTGTCCAACCCATCCCATTCCCCATCGCCAAACCGAATCGCACAATCCAGCGTACTGGTCTCCGCCAGGCTGTCCTGCAACCGCGTGGTAATGCTCAGCTCCAACTCCGGATGCTGCTCGCGCAAGCGCCCCAACCGCGGCATCAACCAACGGTTGGTAAACGTCGGCGGCGCATTGATGTGCAGCCGATTGGCATGGGACTTCTGCTGGATACTGCGCACCGTCAACTCGATCTTGTCGAACGACTGGTGCAACGCCCGCAGCAATACCCGTCCGGCACTGGTCAATTCCAGGTGATGGTGACGACGCTCCAGCAGGGCCTCGCCCAGCTGTTCTTCAAGCTGGCGCACCTGGCGGCTGACCGCACTCTGCGTCACGTTCAACAGCTCGGCGGCCCGGGTAAAACTGCCGGTACTGCCGGCGACTTCGAAAGCTTTGAGGGCGTTGAGACCGGGCATTTTGCGTTTCATGGACGACACTCGGGAGCACAGGGGAAATAACCTGCACAACATACCTTTTTGTATTGGGTCAGCGGTAGCACTCCAGCCTGACAAACAATTAATCGTCGCAAACGCTGAAAGTGTCGTTTATCGCTACAGACCGTCGCTCACGAATAAATAGCCTGCGTATAACGCATGCACACTAAGACAATTAAGCATTGGTCGTCGCCAGGCTATAAACGCTAGTCTGCCGATGTACTTCCTGTAACTTCGCCCCTCTCTTTCGCGATTAACTTATCGAGTCATCGCCATGTCCAACGCACCCGTTTCATCCCGGCGAAGTATTGGCTTGCTGGCACTGGTGTTTACCGCCTGCAACGCCACCACCCACGGTTTCAGTGTGTTCCTGTATTCGGCGCTGTTGCCGCAGATCCGCCTGGCCTTTGAGCTCAGTTACAGCCAGGCCGCATTGATCGCCGCGCTGTTGCAGCTGTTCTACATGGGCGCCTCGATTGCCAGCGGCCTGGCGGCGGCGTGGATCAGCTCGCGCAATATGGTGCGCCTGACCATCGTCCTCAGCCCCGCCCTGCTGGCCCTGGCCGTCGCCACGCCGTGGGTGCTGCCGTTTGCCCTGTGCCTGGCACTGGTGTCGGCGTGCGCGGTGTCGAACTGGAACGCGATTTCGGCCCTCGCTCAAGAGGTGATCCCGACTACACATCGCAGCCGGGTGCTGGGGCTGGCGTCCTCGGGCTCAGCCTTTGCGCTGTGCTTGAACGGGCTGTTGATCGCGCTGTTGCAGGGGTTGTCGTTACGCCAGTTCTGGCTGATCTGCGCCGGGTTGACGCTGGTTGTCACGCTGTTGACCCTGTGGGCACTGGCCCCGATCAAGCAACCGGCACCACGCGAGACCATGGCGCCGGCGCTGAACCAAGTGCTGCGCCAATGGCTGAAGTTGTGCGTGGCACAACCGGTGGCAATGCAGATCGTCTTGCTCAGCGCGTTTATCGGCGCCATCAGCGGGCCGTTTCTGAATTTCCTGTCGGCGTTCGTCAGCGAGCAGCTACAAGCCAGCGCCTCCGTCACCGGCTCGATGTGGACGCTGATCGGGATCGGCGGTGTGATCGGCGGCTTGCTGCTGGGCACGCTGGCAGATCGTTGGGGGGCGTTGCGGGTGATGGCCCTGAGTATCGGCGCGTTTGGTCTGAGCATGCTCGGCTTGCTCGGGCACCCGAGCCTGGTACTGAGCTGGCTGGCGGCCGGGCTGTTCGCGCTGTTCTATTTCCCGTGTTGGGGCTTGATGGCCGCCTACGTCGGTGCCCGGCTCAGCCCGGTGCACAGCCTGCAAGTGGTGAGCCTGAGCA
>NZ_JACARK010001045.1:0-1585 GCF_013386655.1 Pseudomonas sp. K5002
CACATCCACCACGCCACCGATTTCGTCACTGTCCTTGGCCAGTTGGGTCACGGTCACGCCGGTCTCGCCCACGGCCACCGACAGGCGCTGAATCGCCTCGCGGGTTTCGCCGGCGATATCACGGCCACGCCCGGTCAGGCGATTGGCTTCCTGGGTGGCATCGGCGGTGCGTTGCACATGGCTGGCGACTTCCTGAGTCGTCGCGGCCATCTGGTTGACCGCGGTGGCCACCTGTTCGGTTTCCACGCGCTGGCGTTCAAGACCGCTGGAGCTGTTATGCGCCAGGGTATTGGACTGCGCCGCCTGGGAGTTGAGGTGTTCAGCCGTGTCCTGCAAACGGGTAAGACACGTCTTCAGGCGCGCCTCCTGGCTGAGGATCGACATTTCCAGGCGCGCCTGGGCGCCGCGGCTGTCGGTGTACATCTGCGCGATCAGCGGGTCTGAGGTGGTCTGTTCGGCCAGGCGCAGCAAGCGCTTGAGCCCGCGTTGTTGCCAGCTCAGGCCCAACAGGCCCAGCGGTACCGACAGCGCCGCTGCCAGGGCAAAGCCCCAGTGGGAATTGAGCCACACGCCAATCAGGAAGCTCAACTGGCTGACCAGGATAAACGGCAGCCAGTCCTGCAACACCGGCAGCCACTTGTCGCGGCGCGGGATGGCCGGCTTGCCCTGGTTGATGCGCTGGTAAAGCGCTTCGGCACGGCGGATCTGCTCGGCGGTGGGCTTGACCCGCACCGACTCGTAGCCGATCACCTGGTTGCCGTCGAAGACCGGTGTCACATAGGCGTTGACCCAATAGTGATCACCGCTCTTGCAGCGGTTCTTGACGATGCCCATCCATGGCAAGCCTTGTTTGAGCGTGGACCACATGTGTGCGAACACTGCCGCCGGCACATCCGGATGACGAACCAGGTTGTGCGGGGCACGCAGCAGTTCGTCATGGGAAAACCCACTGATCTCGACGAAGGCGTCGTTGCAGTAGGTGATCACGCCTTTGGCATCCGTGGTGGAGATCAACCGTTGCTGAGCGGGGAAGGTACGTTCGCGCTGGGTAACGGGTTGGTTATTACGCATGATTGTTCAATCCGCAAGGCTTTGACAGGTTGTCGACCGTCGCGGGGTTTTATTTAACTTATTTTTTGCAACAATCGGCACAGCCTCAGCCGGCCAGCATCGGATAGGTAAACAACCCGAAATGCAGCAGGTTCAGCCCGAAGTGCGTAACGATCGCCGCGCCCAACCCGCCAAAGCGATACGCCAGGCCGTAGCCCAGGCCTGCGATGGTCGCCAGCAGGGTCCACTGCCAGCCTGCGCCCAGGTGTACCAGGCCGAACAGCAGGGCGGCCAACAGCAATGCGAGGTTTTCACCATAGGGCAATTGCTTGAACCGTCGGCTCAGGCCGCCCTGGATATAACCGCGGAACAGCGCTTCCTCCACCAGGGTCACCAGCAGCAGGTTATTCAACACCCACAGCCAGGCCTGCTCCGGCCACTTCGGGGCCCAACTGATGACGCCCAGCAACGCAGCGCCGCCCAGGGCGGCAATCGCCGTCAGTGTCAACGCCAGGGCGGTGGCGTAGATCGACAG
>NZ_JACARK010000105.1:0-23869 GCF_013386655.1 Pseudomonas sp. K5002
GGCGGCATGCGCCAGGCCGGTTCGCTGGCGGCGGCGGGGCTGTACGCCCTGGATCACCAGGTGCAGCGCCTGGCCGACGACCACGCCAACGCCCAATGGCTGGGGGATGAACTGCGCAAGGCGGGTTATACGGTGGAGCCGGTGCAGACCAATATGGTCTACGTGGATATCGGTGATCGAGCCCAGGCCTTGAAGGCGTTTGCTGCCGAGCGCGGGATCAAGTTGAGCGCGGCGCCTCGCCTGCGCATGGTCACGCACCTGGACGTCAGCCGGGCGCAGATCGAGCAAGTGCTCGCGACATTTGTCGAGTTTTCCCGGAAATGACAGTGCAGACCGTCTAATTGACTGTTTCTATCACATAAACACGCTGTACCACGGGCAAAGGGCCGATATAATGCGGCCCTTTGCCGTCGCTCCGTCTGATGACGTTTAGCACTGGCCTTTGGCCGCAGCCTCCGTGGAAGAACCTAATGAAAAGCGCAGAAATCCGTGAAGCCTTCCTTCGCTTCTTCGAAGAGCAAGGTCACACCCGTGTCGCCTCCAGCTCCTTGATCCCAGGCAATGACCCAACCCTGCTGTTCACCAACGCGGGGATGAACCAGTTCAAGGACTGCTTCCTGGGCCAGGAAAAGCGCGCCTACACCCGCGCCACCAGCAGCCAGAAGTGCGTACGCGCCGGCGGCAAGAACAGCGACCTGGAAAACGTGGGCTACACCGCCCGCCACCACACATTCTTCGAGATGCTGGGTAACTTCAGCTTCGGCGACTATTTCAAGAAAGACGCGATCACCTTTGCCTGGACCTTTCTGACCGGCGTGCTGAAGCTGCCGAAGGAAAAACTCTGGGTGACCGTCTACGCCACCGATGACGAAGCCTACGACATCTGGACCCAGCAAATCGGGGTGCCAGTCGAGCGCATGATTCGCATCGGCGACAACAAGGGCGCGCCTTACGCGTCCGACAACTTCTGGACCATGGGCGATACCGGCCCGTGCGGCCCGTGCACCGAGATTTTCTACGATCACGGCGCCGACATCTGGGGTGGCCCACCGGGCTCGCCGGAAGAAGACGGCGACCGCTACATCGAAATCTGGAACAACGTGTTCATGCAGTTCAACCGCACCGCCGATGGCGTGTTGCATCCGTTGCCAGCGCCGTCGGTGGACACCGGCATGGGCCTGGAGCGGATCAGTGCGGTGATGCAGCACGTTCACTCCAACTACGAGATCGACCTGTTCACCAACCTGCTGAGCGCTTCGGCCGCGGCCATTGGCTGTGCCAACGACAACCAGTCGTCGCTCAAGGTGGTGTCGGATCACATCCGTTCCTGCGGCTTCCTGATCGCCGATGGCGTGCTGCCGTCGAACGAAGGCCGTGGCTATGTGCTGCGCCGCATCATCCGTCGCGCCTGCCGTCACGGTAACAAGCTGGGCGCCACCGGCAGCTTCTTCTACAAGATCGTTGCCGCGCTGGTGGCCGAGATGGGCGATGCCTTCCCGGAACTCAAGCAGCAGCAAGCCAACATCGAGCGCGTGCTCAAGGCTGAAGAAGAGCAGTTCTCCAAGACCCTGGAGCACGGCCTGAAGATCCTCGAGCAGGACCTGGCGGAGCTCAAGGGCACCGTGGTGCCGGGCGACGTCGTGTTCAAGCTGTACGACACCTACGGTTTCCCGATGGACCTGACCGCCGACATCGCCCGCGAACGCGAGCTGACCATCGACGAGGCCGGGTTTGAGCGTGAGATGGAAGCCCAGCGCGTCCGTGCCCGTTCCGCCAGCTCCTTTGGCCTGGACTACAACACCCTGGTAAAGGTGGATGTGGCGACTTCGTTCATTGGTTACGAAGCCACCGTTGGCTCGGCCAAGATCGTGGCTATCTATAAGGACGGCAAGTCGGTTGACGTGCTGAACGAAGGTGACGAGGGCGTTGTGGTCCTCGACCAGACCCCGTTCTACGCTGAATCCGGTGGCCAGGTTGGCGACTGTGGTTTCCTGAGCTCCACCTCCGGTCGTTTTGAAGTGCGCGACACCACCAAGACCGGCGGTGCGTTCCTGCATCACGGCGTGCTGGTGCTGGGCAACCTGACCGTCGGCGCGCCGGTGGACACTCAGGTAGATGCCGACGTACGGCATGCAACTGCCTTGAACCATTCTGCCACTCACTTGCTGCACGCTGCGTTGCGTCAGGTGCTGGGTGAGCATGTGCAACAGAAGGGTTCGTTGGTCGATAGCCAGCGCCTGCGTTTTGACTTCAGTCATTTCGAGGCGATCAAGCCTGAGCAGTTGAAGGCCCTGGAAGACATCGTCAACGCCGAGATTCGCAAGAACACCCCGGTGGAAACCGAAGAAACCGATATCGAGACCGCCAAGCAAAAAGGCGCCATGGCGCTGTTTGGCGAGAAGTACGGCGACGAAGTGCGCGTATTGAGCATGGGCGGCAGCTTCTCGGTGGAGCTGTGTGGTGGTATTCACGCCAGCCGTACCGGCGACATCGGCCTGCTGAAAATCATCAGCGAAGGCGGCGTGGCTTCCGGCGTACGTCGTATTGAAGCGATCACCGGTGCTGCGGCCCTGGCCTACCTCAATGCGGCAGAAGAACAACTCAAGGAAGCGGCCGGCCTGGTCAAGGGCAGCCGCGACAACCTGATCGACAAGCTCTCCGGCGTACTGGAGCGCAACCGTCAGCTGGAGAAACAGCTGGAGCAGTTGCAGGCCAAGGCGGCCAGCGCGGCGGGCGACGATCTGTCGGCTTCCGCCCTGGACGTCAAGGGTGTGAAAGTGCTGGCCGTACGCCTGGACGGTCAGGACGGCAAGGCGCTGTTGGCCTTGGTCGATCAGTTGAAGAACAAGCTCGGCCGCGCAGTGATCCTGCTCGGCAGTGTCCATGAGGAGAAGGTCGTTCTGGTTGCCGGTGTAACCAAGGACCTGACTGGCCAACTCAAGGCCGGTGATTTGATGAAGCAAGCCGCTGCGGCAGTGGGCGGGAAGGGCGGTGGTCGTCCGGACATGGCGCAAGGCGGTGGTGTTGACGCCGGCGCCCTGGACGCGGCCCTGGCCCTGACCGTGCCGTTTGTCGAGGCAGGTATTTAAGACGCTGTTAATGAGCCCGTGGTCTAGTCGCGGGCTCAGTCAGTGCTGGTTGATTGAATAACAGGCGCCCCTTTACGGGCTGAGGCGGCTTAGAAATGGCTTTGATCGTACAGAAATTTGGAGGCACCTCGGTCGGCTCTGTCGAAAGAATCGAGCAGGTCGCCGACAAGGTTAAGAAATTCCGCGATGCCGGCGATGACCTGGTGGTGGTGCTGTCGGCCATGAGCGGCGAGACCAATCGCCTGATCGATCTGGCCAAGCAAATCAGTGGCGATCAGCAACCGGTTCCCCGTGAACTGGACGTGATCATTTCCACCGGTGAGCAGGTGACCATCGCATTGCTGGCCATGGCGCTGAACAAGCGTGGTGTGCCGGCGGTGTCCTACACTGGCAACCAGGTCCGCATTCTTACGGATAGCGCGCACACTAAAGCCCGCATCCTGCAGATTGATGACCAGAAGATTCGCGCTGACCTGAAAGCCGGTCGTGTGGTCGTTGTCGCCGGTTTCCAGGGCGTCGACGAGCACGGCAACATCACCACCCTCGGTCGTGGCGGTTCCGACACCACTGGCGTGGCCCTGGCGGCAGCCCTGAAGGCTGACGAATGCCAGATCTACACCGATGTGGATGGCGTCTACACCACCGACCCGCGGGTCGTGTCCGTGGCCCAGCGCCTGGACAAGATCACCTTCGAAGAGATGCTGGAAATGGCCAGCCTCGGTTCCAAGGTGTTGCAGATCCGTGCCGTTGAGTTTGCCGGCAAGTACAACGTTCCGCTGCGCGTACTGCACAGCTTCAAGGAGGGTCCGGGCACCCTCATTACTATTGATGAAGAGGAATCCATGGAACAGCCGATCATTTCCGGTATCGCTTTCAACCGTGATGAAGCCAAGCTGACTATCCGTGGCGTGCCAGACACCCCGGGCGTGGCTTTCAAGATCCTGGGCCCTATCAGTGGGGCGAACATCGAAGTCGACATGATCGTGCAGAACGTTTCGCACGATAACACCACCGATTTCACTTTCACCGTGCACCGCAACGAGTACGATGCGGCGGAGCGGATCCTGCAGAACACTGCGAAGGAAATCGGCGCCCGTGAAGTGGTCGGCGATACGAAGATTGCCAAGGTGTCGATCGTGGGTGTGGGCATGCGTTCCCATGCGGGTGTTGCCAGCCGCATGTTCGAAGCCCTGGCCAAGGAAAGCATCAACATCCAGATGATCTCCACATCGGAAATCAAGGTGTCGGTGGTGATCGAAGAGAAGTACCTGGAACTGGCTGTACGCGCACTGCATACCGCTTTTGAGCTGGACGCTCCGGCCCGACAGGGCGAGTGATGCGTTGCCAGGAAGGCGCGGTTATCCGCGCCTTTCATTTTTTTGCCGGGTGTGTGGTTAAGACCTGTTCTTTTACCTGCGCTCGACAATACTTAGGCGTGTAGGGCTATGGCCATTTGGTTGTAGGTCGAATGCCTTTTTTTTGCAGACTGTTGTTCCCGAAATGAAATGCGTGAGGAGAAAGGTATGCTGATTCTGACTCGTCGATGCGCAGAAAGCCTGATTATTGGTGATGGCGAAATCACCGTGACCGTGCTCGGCGTCAAAGGCAATCAAGTGCGTATCGGGGTTAACGCTCCGAAAGAGGTGGCTGTCCACCGCGAGGAAATCTACCTGCGGATCAAGAAAGAGAAGGACGAAGAACCAAGCCATTAATTTTTATCGTTTTTTATGTTTGCAAACGGGGATGAAGCTGGTTAATATACGCCCCGTGTTGCGGAGAGCTGGCCGAGTGGCCGAAGGCGCTCCCCTGCTAAGGGAGTACACCTCAAAAGGGTGTCGGGGGTTCGAATCCCCCGTTCTCCGCCATTATTTGCTTAGTACGTTGCAATCTGGTTTTTTCGCTAAGTTGTTGAAACTAAACGAAAAAATAGCTTTACATAGAGATTGAACGGCCTATAATGCGCGGCAACAAATGCACTCGTAGCTCAGCTGGATAGAGTACTCGGCTACGAACCGAGCGGTCACAGGTTCGAATCCTGTCGAGTGCACCATTTAAGAGTTAGTTGCAGCAATGCAGGTAACTTGGCTTCAACCAGTTGTGATCTGGTCTAAAAACACAATCTGCACTCGTAGCTCAGCTGGATAGAGTACTCGGCTACGAACCGAGCGGTCACAGGTTCGAATCCTGTCGAGTGCACCAAACAACAAAAAGCCCGCCTAGTGCGGGCTTTTTGCCGTCTGGGGTTTTTATTTCCCGGGGCGCCTTTTTCTCCCGCCCATGTGTTTTCCTCTCAAGCTGCGTCGTCGCAGTTCATATGTGTAGCCAATGCTCAGCTTTGTGTCGCAAGCGCTTGTTCTTTCCAGTTTTTTGACGTTAAACGCGGCCGCCCGGTGTATCATTGCGCCCGTCAGCCCCGCCGGGGCTTGTGGAACACCTCCATGGACTTACCCAGTAGTTACTCAGTACCCCGTTTTACCAATCATGAATTGACTGATTGATCCTTCCGGCGTGCCCCGCTGCTGGGAGTGGAGTTCGCCTATGACCGAAGTTGAAGTAAAGAAAACACAAGAAAGCCTGCAGGATCGCCTGGCTCAAGTCGTCGAGCTGCTGCAGCGCCAGCGCGTGGTCGAAGACCTGACGCATCGCCAGGAAGGCGCGAACAATGACCGGGTCGAGAACCTGGTCCACCGGCAAAACCTTGTCGAGCTGCAACGCAAGCTCGATGACCTGCACTCCGCCGACGTTGCCTACATCCTCGAAGCCTTGCCGCTGAATGACCGCCTGACCCTTTGGCAGTTGGTCAAGGCTGACCGCGACGGCGACATCCTCCTCGAAGTATCCGACTCCGTCCGTGAAACCCTGATCGCCGACATGGACGATCACGAGCTCCTGGCGG
The DNA here is from genome assembly GCF_013386655.1 of Pseudomonas sp. K5002. NCBI lineage: Bacteria > Pseudomonadati > Pseudomonadota > Gammaproteobacteria > Pseudomonadales > Pseudomonadaceae > Pseudomonas > Pseudomonas sp. K5002. The sequence continues at coordinate 5,986 of NZ_JACARK010000105.1, forward strand.
CCGCCAAGGACATGGATGCCGACGAACTCGCTGACCTGGCTTCCGAGCTGCCGCGTGACGTCGTCCATGAGCTGATGGAAACCCTCGATGGCCAGCAGCGCGAGCGTGTGCGCTCGGCGTTGTCCTACGACGAGGAGCAGGTCGGTGCGTTGATGGACTTCGAGATGGTCACCATCCGCGAAGACGTCAGCCTGGAAGTGGTTCTGCGCTACCTGCGCCGGTTGAAAGAGCTGCCAGGCCACACCGACAAGCTGTTCGTGGTCGACTACGAAGGGATCCTCAAGGGCGTACTGCCGATCAAGCGCCTGCTGGTCAATGATCCGGACAAGAAAGTCGCGGACGTCATGGCCAGTGACCCGGTGAGTTTCCATCCGGACGAAGACGCTTACGACGCGGCCCAGGCGTTTGAGCGTTATGACTTGATCTCGGCCCCGGTGGTCGACAAGAACGGCAAGCTGATCGGCCGTCTGACCATCGATGAAATGGTCGACCTGATTCGTGAGGAGAGCGAAAGCGAAGTCCTCAACATGGCCGGTCTGCGGGAAGAAGAGGATATTTTTGCGTCGGTCTGGAAATCCCTGCGTAACCGCTGGGCCTGGCTGGCGGTGAATTTGATTACCGCGTTTATTGCTTCACGGGTGATCGGCCTGTTTGAAGGCTCCATCGAGAAGCTCGTGGCCCTGGCTGCACTGATGCCGATTGTGGCGGGTATTGGCGGTAACTCGGGTAACCAGACCATCACCATGATCGTCCGCGCCATGGCGCTGGATCAGGTGGGGACCGGGCATGGCAAGCGTTTGATGCGCAAGGAGCTTGCGGTCGCGCTGATCAACGGCCTGGTGTGGGGCGGTGTCATCGGTATCGTGGCGTACCTGCTGTATGGCAGCTGGTCGCTCGGCGTGGTCATGACGGCGGCCATGACGCTTAACCTGCTGCTGGCAGCGTTGATGGGGGTTCTGATTCCAATGACCCTGGTGCGCCTTGGACGAGACCCGGCGATGGGCGCCAGTGTGATGATCACGGCCATGACCGACAGTGGTGGCTTCTTCATCTTCCTGGGCCTGGCAACCATCTTCCTGCTTTGATCCTTTCCATGGATCGGGGGCATTTGCCCCTTGATCCTTTCCTGACCAAATCCCGGGCAAAAAAAAGCCAGCGCATGGCTGGCTTTCAGCTTTCAGTTGCCAATCAGTTGGCTTCTGCAGCTGCCTCAACGTCGTGGGCGATCAGCGAGACGAGAGCATTTTGCTGGCGGTGGGAGAGCTGACGAAAACGCTGCAGCAGTTCGCGTTCGTGCAGTGACAGCTCGGGGCTGTCCAGGCGCATGCTCAGCTCGTCGCCCAGCGCACCTTCCTGAATCAGGCTTTGTTCCAGGCGTGCGATGATTTCAGAGTTCATGCTGCGGTGATGATTGCGAGCCACCTCGGCAATGCGTTCCCGCATTCCGTCTGGCAGACGTACGACGAACTTGTCAGCCGTACGGCTGGAATAAATTGCCTGTTTCAATGGGCGCATATATTTAACCGGTTAGTTCAGGGGAGCGGTTTTTGGAATTGGCCGCAAGATGCATGTTAGGACAAGGTTTGCTGCCAAATGTTCAACCTGAATTGCAAAGAGGCCGCATCATGCCTCAGATTTGCCAGTTCCTTGGCGTCAATTCTGTGACAAATATTGAACCGGCTACCGGCTTTATGCCAGTACTCATTTCAAAATTTGCGGACTGGTTGGAAAACTTTCCGCGGGCGCACCCAAATGAGTGTTGAGCCCGCAGACCCTGGGCGCAAAAGGCTTTTCGGGCGCACATCCTATAGCAATATGGCCTTTTGCCCTTAACTTTAAGATTAGTGGCAAATTGCCAATTTACGAATGCGGAGCGACATATGGTCGGCTGTCCGGACGGACAAGCCGAGGCGTGGCAGCGATTTTAGCGAGGGCGACGAGCGGGGGGATTCAGCGCAGTACGGGATCGAATTTGATGCGGCGACCAATGAAGACTGCCAATACCCACAGGCTGCCAAACACGCCGGCGGCGACGAAGGAGACTGTCTGTACGTCTTGCGACAATACGTTCAGGCCGAGGCCGGCGGCGGCCAGTGCCAGGGTCAGAAACAGCCAGGCGGACTTGTTCATGGAATGCTCCGGTAAGCGGTTCAGAAAACCCAGTGTTCAGCGGCAGGAGCAGCTTGAGTGCCCTGGGTCAGTTGCAGTGGGGATTGCATGTTCGGCTTCATGACAGCCAGTTGCGGGCGCTGTTGCAGGTGATGGGGAATCGCCTGGCTGACCTGCGCGGCGTCGTCGGAAGTGGTGGACTGAAAATGGAACATCACCAGCGCAGCCAGTGCAACGGTATTGAGGGCTAGTAGAAGTGCGCTGTTCATGTGCATGTTCTCCGCAGATGGCTGGGCCGGACTGTATTTGTAGGATAAAGGATTGCAGGTGTCGTGCCAGTCTTTAATTGACAATAAATCCTTTAAAATCAAACATTTATATAGTGTCCAGATTGCCATGCTGTTGCAATTTGCAATGATGGCATTTTGGGGGGGTGCATTTTGCACGATGGTCAGAACCGTCCGTAATCGTTGAGCGCAATACCACCGGCTGTCACTGGCATGGGCCTACACTCAAAAAGCCAACGGACGACATGACAAAATTCACCTGCGCCGTTAACATGCACGCCGTCCGTCGCCGTGCCCATCGCCGGTTGGCTGTCATTAGTCCCAGTAGCTCAATTGGATAGAGCATCCCCCTCCTAAGGGGAAGGTTGGCCGTTCGAACCGGCCCTGGGACACCACTTCACCGTTGCTGCCCATGCGGCCTCGACGTCCGCAAGCCCCGATCAGATTTATCTGGCGGGGCTTTTTTGTGGCCGGGCGTTTGAGTGCGGCAGTCTTTTCAAACACCAACCGAACCTTGCCCGCGTTTGAGGTTCACACGGGAGGCAAGAGCGGGGCGGCGCAAGTATTCGTCTGCATCCTGTACCTCGCGGGTGACTGGCGAGCGTCTGACACGTAGCCAATTGGCATGAGCAAAATATTCCCCGGCAACCGCATGTTTTGGCTGTCCGGACCCGACGACCCGGGACTATCATTCCGGTAGTCCTGACACCCACAGCAAGGAGCCGCTCGGAACGCCGATGCGCCAGATCTGGAAACCTTTTCGAGCCCTTTATTTTGCTTCCCTGATGATGCTGATCGGCTCTGGCCTGCTCAGTACTTACCTGGCCTTGCGCCTGGCGGCAGATCACGTCGACAGCCTGTGGGTCGGTGCGTTGATGGCCGCCAACTATTTTGGCCTGGTGTTGGGGGGCAAGATAGGTCACCGCCTGATTGGCCGCGTCGGGCATATCCGGGCCTACGCCACCTGTGCCGGGATCGTCGGCGCGGCGGTGTTGGGCCACGGGCTGATCAACTGGCTGCCAGCCTGGATTGTGCTGCGGATGATTGTCGGCCTGGGCATGATGTGCCAGTACATGGTCATCGAGAGCTGGCTTAACGAACAAGCTGAGGCCAAGCAACGCGGTGCGGTGTTCAGCGGCTATATGATCGCCTCGTACCTGGGCCTGGTGCTGGGCCAGTTGATCCTTGTGATGCACCCGCAGTTGGGGCTTGAGTTGCTGATGCTGGTCGCGCTGTGTTTTGCGCTGTGCCTGGTGCCGGTGGCCATGACTCGCCGCATTCACCCGGCGCCGCTGCATCCGGCACCGATGGAGCCGCGCTTCTTTATCAAGCGGGTGCCGCAGTCCCTCAGTACGGTGTTGGGGGCCGGGCTGATCGTCGGCTCGTTCTACGGTTTGGCGCCGCTGTACGCGTCTCAGCAAGGGCTGACCACCGAGCAGGTCGGCCTGTTCATGGGTAGCTGCATTTTCGCCGGGCTGCTGGTGCAGTGGCCATTGGGCTGGCTGTCCGATCGATATGACCGCGCGCTGTTGATTCGCTGTTTCGCCTTGTGCCTGGCGGTGGCCGCGTTGCCGTTGGCGATCATGACCCAGGTACCACTGGAAGTGCTGTTCGTCGCGGGCTTTCTCTGTTCCCTGGTGCAGTTCTGCCTGTACCCGCTGGCTGTGGCGTTTTCCAACGACCACGTCGAGGGCGATCGCCGGGTGTCGCTCACTGCGATGTTGCTGGTGACCTACGGCATCGGCGCCAGTGTCGGCCCGCTGTTGGCCGGTGTGGTGATGAAGCTGTTCGGCAGCCATATGCTGTATGCGTTTTTCAGCGTGTGCGGATTGATCCTGGTGTGGCGCATCCGGCCCAAGGCGGTCACCAACCTGCATCAGGTGGACGACGCACCGCTGCATCACGTGGCGATGCCCGACAGCATGTCCAGCTCGCCCCTGGTAGCATGCCTCGATCCGCGAGTGGACGAACAGGTGGTGCAGGACCAGATGCAGACCGCCGTTGTGGATCCCGAGCCGGAAGTCGATCCCGAACTGGATCAGCCGGAGCCTGTCACCGAGCCACCAGAGCATCCGGACCCGGATGATCACCCACACGACTTGAGCAGGGCGCGCCCCTGAAAGCAAAAACGGGCAGCCCCCTTGAGGGACTGCCCGTTTTTTTGTCGCGACCTTTATTGTTTAAAGGTCGTCGTCCTTGTCAAACCGGCGCGCTTCACGCTGCAGTTGATACACAAACCGCTCGACCTGGCGCTGCACCAGCCCGCTCATGTTATGAAAACGTAGGCCGGCGAAGGTGGTGTTGATCCTTTCTTCGAAGTGCAGGTAACGCAGTTCTACCGAGGTGGTCATGCTGCCAAAGGGTAGCGCGGCGATAAATCGGTCGTAGACCTGGCCCAGTTGCAGGCGCTCGGAAATATCCCCTTCGAAGCGCAATTTGCAGCCGGTGGCGGAAATATCCAGCAACTTGCCGCTGATGGGGGCCTTGAGTTTGTCGCCGCCCAGTTCGACGCTCACCAGTTGCGCCAGCTTCAACGCCGCGCGGAAGGCGTTGCGACGCTGATGGTAAATCACCTCGCCAGGCATGCTGCCGCGGTAAATACGGTGGCCGCCGGCTTCATCGAGGGTCAGGGTGCCGTTGCTTTCCCAGGCTACCCGCACCCCCTCGTGAAAACCTTCGATCCGGAAAGCTTCGCCATTCTCGAGGTAGCGTTCGCCGTCGCGCGGGACCATTTCGTCCAGGGCCAGTGTCTTGCTGTCCCGGTCGATTTCCACCAGGTAGCTTTGAAACCGCTGGTTGCGTTCATGGAAGGTGATGATCAGCGGATCATGGCTTTCTTGCAGCATCCGCAAGGTGCCAGCGATTTCCAGCGGCGTGGTGAGTACCTTGGGTGGCTGCGGAGCATCTTCCGCGTTAAGGGCGTTGAACACGGTTCTTCCATCTCCAGACAAAATACGACTACACGCAAGTGCTGTCATTTTGCCAGTATGTGGCGCGACTTGGATAGGGCGCGCTCAAACTGGTTTCAGGCTTGGCTGCGGGTGCTTGGCTTGGCCAGGCGTGAGGTGGAGCCTTGAGCGTTGTAGAGAGCCGGAGGCTCGCCGCCGTGGAGGATACGCAACTGATTGGCGGTCGTGGCTTGCTGAAGCTGGATGGCCTGGCCGTTGAGGAGGTTGGTTTCCTGGCACAGGGTCAGCAACTGGTTGAGTTCTTTGCTCTGGGCCAGCAACTGGTCGCCCACCGTGGAGTGGCTGGCGAGTTGTTCCAGGCCCTTGTGGTCGGCCGTGAGGCCCAGGCTGATCAGAATCTGGCTGCGCTTCTTGCCGTGCTGTTCCAGCAGGACGATCAGCGATTGCTTGCGCGCCAGGATTTCTTCCAGCATGCGCATGTCCCGGCCGTACAGGGCCAGTGATTCTTCTCGAAGGAGCTCCAGCAGCTGCTGTGCGGGAGGCAGGTCTTCAATGATCAGTTGTAGCAAGTTTTCGTCGTGCATGGCTGGCCTTGGGGTTTAAGCGTCCAAAAGCCTGGCGCAGGCCTTTGCCTAGCGCTCGGCTTCGAAGTTAAGCAGTTTGCTGGCTACACGGTTGCTGTCGACCTTATAGCTGCCATCGGCAATCGCCTGTTTCAATTCGGCCACACGGGCTTTATTGACAACTGGCTGATCGCTCAGCGAGTCAGTGACCTTCTGCAACTGTTGAGCCTCATTGCTCAGGTGTACCGATTCCCCGCTTTGGCTCGCACCGGCCTGTTCTGTCTTGGCAGGCAGAGGCTGGGACTTGGCTTCAACGCTGTCTTTGGCACCGTTGGTGCGCGAAGAACCGGGCGTTGGCAGGGCGTTATTCAAACGACTGAAATCGATGACCATGTTAAAAAAACCTCTGGGTATTTGGACGCTTGCCATGTTTTCGGCCATACCCGGACAAACTTTAGGCTCGATTGACAATAAACCTATGCGCGATGCCGCTTTGCGCACAGTGTAGGAAAAGCTGGCGTCCGATGCCAGTGATCTATAAAGCCACCTCAACCTGCCCCGGCGCAGTCACCCGGGCCTTGATCACGCGGTTGGAATTCAGGTTCTTGACGCGAATCTGTTCACTCATGCCGCCGTTGGACAGGGCTTCCCCCGGCATTTTTACATTCAGGCCACCGCTGCTGGCGGAAATCACCACCTGGTCACCTTTGCGCACGACTTCGGCCTGCTCGAGATGGACCAGGGTAATCACCTGGTCGGCGACCATTGGTCGGGTAAGTTTCTGCCCGAGTGCCTGGTCAAGGGACGTGAGGTAGCTCTGGGTGATCATGCTGATGTCGCGCTCGCGCATCGCGACGTCATCATAACCAATGATTCCGGTACGTTTCAGCGGGCGCATCACCACCACCACTTCGCGAAACAGTTTGACCTGGGCCGGCACGAACACCGTCCAGGGCGAGGCGCCTTCGCAGCGCACTTTCACGGTCACGCGCCCGATGGGCTGGGCGGGGCTTTCCAGGGAAGCTGTCAATTCTCTGTCGCACATGGGCATGCGCAGGCGCGGATCCAGCTGGTTGACCTGGATTTCGTAGCGGCCCGGTGTCTGCGTCGTGGCCAGATAATCTTCTACAGTGAACTCAAGAAAGCCTTGAGTGACGCCGATAAGCAGATCAGGCAAGGTGACGTTATCGGCGCGGGCCGGCTGGCCCGTAGCCAAGGCAAGCAACGCCATCGAGACGCAGAGCAATCTGCGGTACTGTGGGGATCGGAGGCGTCGGGAAACTGTCGTTTTGATGTCCATGGCCAATAAAAAAGCAAAGCTCGTGCCGTTTAGTGTTGGGTACGCGTCGTACCCCTAAGTTTTAGCGTAGGAGTCTGGGCATGGCCGGTGTAATGGATTCAGTGAACCAGCGCACACAGCTGGTGGGGCAGAATCGCCTGGAGTTGCTGTTGTTCCGTCTGGACGGCAAGCAGCTGTACGGGATTAATGTCTTCAAGGTTCGCGAAGTGCTGCAGTGTCCCAAGCTGACAATAATGCCCAAGTCCAGCCCGGTGGTTTGCGGTGTGGCCAACATTCGTGGCGCGACCATCCCGATTCTTGACCTGGCAATGGCCACCGGTTCGGCGGGGTTGCAGGACCGCGAGAGCCCGTTCGTGATCATTACCGAGTACAACACCAAGACCCAGGGTTTCCTGGTGCGCTCGGTGGAGCGCATCGTCAACATGAACTGGGAAGAGATCCATCCGCCGCCCAAGGGCACCGGTCGCGATCACTACCTCACGGCGGTGACGCGGGTCGACAACCAGTTGGTGGAAATCATCGACGTGGAGAAAATCCTCGCCGAAGTGGCCCCGACCTCCGAGGCGATATCGGTGGGCGTGGTAGACGCCGAAACCGCGCACAAGGCGATCTCGCTGCGGGTGCTGACGGTGGACGACTCTTCGGTCGCGCGCAAGCAGGTGTCCCGTTGCCTGCAGACCGTTGGGGTCGAAGTGGTCGCGCTCAATGACGGTCGCCAGGCCCTGGATTACCTGCGCAAGCTGGTGGATGAGGGCAAGAAGCCGGAAGAAGAATTCCTGATGATGATCTCCGACATCGAGATGCCGGAAATGGACGGCTACACCCTCACGGCCGAGATACGCAACGACCCACGCATGCAAAAACTACATATCATCCTGCATACTTCGTTGTCGGGTGTATTCAATCAGGCGATGGTCAAGAAGGTCGGTGCCGATGACTTCCTGGCCAAATTTCGCCCTGATGACCTGGCATCCCGGGTAGTCGACCGGATCAAGGCAGCAGATCACGGCTAGGGGCCTTTTCCCTGGCGGTCACACGATTTAAGAGGCGGTATCATTGTCTACGGGTAATTTGGATTTCGAACAGTTCCGGGTCTTCCTGGAAAAGGCCTGTGGCATATTGCTCGGTGAAAACAAGCAGTACCTGGTATCCAGCCGTCTCAACAAACTGATGGAGCAGCAAGGCATCAAGTCCCTCGGGGAGTTGGTGCAACGGATCCAGGGCCAGCCACGCAGCGGGCTCAAGGAGATGGTGGTCGACGCCATGACCACCAACGAAACCTTGTGGTTTCGCGATACCTATCCGTTTGAAGTGCTCAAGAACAAGGTGCTGCCCGAGGCGATCAAGGCCGCTCCCGGCCAGCGTCTGCGCATCTGGTCGGCGGCCTGTTCGTCGGGACAGGAACCGTATTCGATTTCGATGGCCATCGACGAGTTCGAGCGGACCAACATGGGCCAGTTGAAGGCCGGGGCGCAAATCGTGGCCACGGATTTGTCCGGCACCATGCTCACCAACTGCAAGACCGGCGAGTACGACAGCCTGGCACTGGGGCGCGGGTTGTCCCAGGAGCGCTTGCAGCGTTTCTTCGATCCCAAGGGGGCAGGGCGTTGGGCGGTCAAGGCGCCGATCAAGAGCCGGGTGGAGTTTCGTTCGTTCAACCTGCTGGACAGTTATGCCAGCCTGGGCAAGTTCGACATGGTGTTTTGCCGCAACGTGCTGATCTACTTCTCGGCCGAGGTGAAGAAAGACATTCTGTTGCGCATCCACGGCACCCTCAAGCGTGGCGGTTATCTGTTCCTGGGGGCTTCCGAGGCGCTGAACGGTTTGCCGGATCATTACCAGATGGTGCAGTGCAGTCCTGGAATCATTTACCAGGCCAAGTGATGAGTGCTTGGACAAAAAGGGAGGCCTGCACAGGCCTCCCTTTTTTTATGGCCGCAAAGCGGCAAGCCCTCATTGCCGCTTTACTGGCGTTTCGCGGAAACCCTTTGCCGCTTTTCTGGCATTGCCGCCGGCAATTCCCTCGCAAACCCTTGATTTACGGGGCTCAAGCAACTTGGCATGGCCCTTGCTAAATCCTTGTTACGAAAAGCAGGTCAGCCCCTAAAGGTTTCCGCCATGAGCATCAGCTTCGATAAAGCGCTCGGTATCCACGAACAAGCACTGGGCTTTCGCGCCCAGCGTGCCGAAGTCCTGGCCAACAATATCGCCAACGCCGACACCCCGAACTACAAGGCTCGGGACCTGGACTTCTCTGCCGTGCTCGCCGCCCAGCAAGACAAGACCAAGAACGGCACCTTCGCCCTGAACATGACCAACAGCCGTCATATCGAGGCGCAAGGCCTGGGCAATGGTGACGAGTCGCTGCTGTATCGCACGCCGATGCAACCGTCGATCGACCAGAACACCGTGGACGCCCAGTTGGAGCAATCGGCCTACGCCGAGAACTCAGTGAACTTCCAGGCCAGCTTCACCCTGCTCAACAGCAAATTCAAAGGGCTGATGTCAGCCCTGCGTGGAGAATAAGCCATGTCCCTCGCCAGTGTTTTCAATATTGCCGGTAGTGGCATGAGTGCGCAGACCACGCGCCTCAACACCGTCGCCAGTAACATCGCCAACGCCGAGACCGTGTCTTCGAGCATCGACCAGACCTACCGCGCCCGGCACCCGGTGTTCGCCACCATGTTCCAGGGCGGCCAGGGCGGCCAGAGTGGCAGCGGCGATTCGCTGTTCCAGAACCAGGATGCCGCAGGCCAGGGCGTGCAGGTGCTCGGTGTGGTCGAAGACCAGAGCAACCTCGAAGCCCGCTACGAGCCGAACCACCCTGCCGCGAACGAAAAAGGGTACGTGTACTACCCCAACGTCAACGTGGTCGAGGAAATGGCCGACATGATTTCCGCCAGCCGCTCGTTCCAGACCAACGCGGAAATGATGAACACCGCCAAAACCATGATGCAGAAGGTCCTGACCCTGGGTCAGTGATAAGGGGCGCCAAATAATGGCCATTGTTGATAACAGTTCGACGAACACGGCAGTCCAGGACCTTTTTAACTCCAAGGTCAAGACGGCGACAGATAACACCAGCGTCGGTGACGCCGCCAAGTCGGCGACGGGCAACCAGGCGATGGGCAAGGACGCGTTCCTGCAATTGCTGGTGACCCAGCTGAAAAACCAGGACCCGCTGTCGCCCCAGGACAATGGCGCGTTCGTCGCACAGTTGGCGCAGTTCAGCAGTCTGGAAGGCATCAACAACCTGAATGACTCGGTGAATGCGATTTCCAGCAACTTCAGCTCCTCCCAGGCGCTGCAGGCTTCGTCGCTGGTGGGGCGTTCGGTCATCACCCAGACCGACAAGGCGATGGTGGATACCAGCAAGAGCATGACCGGTTCCGTGGCGGTGACGGCGGCGACGGGCAACGTCTCCGTCAAGATCACCGACAAGGATGGCAACGTCGTTCGCACCATCGACATGGGCGCCCAGAGCGCCGGCAACTCCAGCTTCGTCTGGGACGGCAAGACCGATGCGGGTGAGACGGCGCCACCCGGCACCTACACCTTCAATGCCACCACCAAGAATGACAAGGGTGACTCGGTGGCCCTCGCCACCTCGCTGCCGGCAACGGTGACCAGCGTAACCCTGGGCACGAACGGCGCTGAAATGGTGCTGAACCTGGCGGGCGGCCTGGGCAGTATCAAGCTGTCGCAAATTCAGACTATCGGTACATAGAGCCGGCTAAATACGGCAAAAGGAGAGAACAATGTCTTTTAACATCGGCCTTAGCGGCCTCTATGCGGCCAACAAACAACTGGACGTGACGGGCAACAACATCGCCAACGTCGCGACCACCGGCTTCAAGTCCTCCCGTGCGGAATTCGCGGATATCTACGCGGCTTCCAAGCTGGGTACCGGCCAGAACAGCGTCGGCAACGGCGTGAACCTGGCGGCCGTGTCCCAGCAGTTCACCCAGGGTGACGTCAACAACAGCGGCGGCACGCTCGACATGGCGATCCAGGGCGGCGGCTTCTTCGTGCAGAAGGGCAGCGACGGTTCGCTGGAATACACCCGCAACGGTGCGTTCCGGGCCGACAAGGACGGCTACATCACCAACAACACCGGCACCTCGCGCCTGCAAGGCTACGCAGCGGATGCCGATGGCAACATCCAGAAGGGCGGCTTGACCGACCTGCAGCTCAACCTGTCGTACCTGCCGCCGAAGGCTTCGAGCAAGGTGGATTCCACCAGTAACCTGAACTCCTCCGAGACGGCGATCGACCAGACGGCGCACCCGTTTGATCCGACCAAATCGGACAGCTTCACCACTCAATATTCCACCACGCTCTACGATACGCAGGGCAACGCGCATCCGATGGTGCAGTACCTGGTGAAGACCGACTCCAACACCTGGAAGTCCTACACCCTGATCGATGGGCGCAACCCTGACGGCTCGCCGATCAGCGGCACCGGTACTGACGTGAAGGCGCCAGTCGCCTCGACGCTGTCGTTTGACACCTCCGGCAAGCTGACCGGGATCGTTACCCCGCCAGCCACCGCTTCCAATACCACCCTGACCATTTCCGACTGGAAGCCGGGCGGCCTGGTCAATGGTGTCTGGACGCCTAATGGTGCGGCCGCCAACGCAGACGGCGTGGCCGTCAACATGGGGAACATCACCCAGTACAACTCCGCCACCTACCGCAACCCGCCGACCACCGATGGCTACGCCACCGGGCAAATCACCGGGCTGAAAATCGACGGCAGCGGCGTACTGTTCGCCACGTTCAGCAACCAGCAGAGCAAGGCCATCGGCCAGATCTCCCTGGCCAGCTTCAACAACGAGCAGGGCCTGCAGCCAGCCGGCGGCACCACCTGGAAAGAAACCTTCGCGTCGGGCCAGCCGGGTTTTGATACCCCGCAAGTCGGTACCCTGGGTTCGATCGTGGCCAACTCCCTGGAGAACTCCAACGTCAACCTGACCAACGAGCTGGTGGACCTGATCAAGGCCCAGAGCAACTATCAGGCGAACGCCAAGACCATCTCCACCCAAAGCACCATCATGCAGACCATCATTCAGATGACCTGATGTTGTCGCTTTAACTCGCTTTACCGAAAAGCCCCTCGCGTGAGGGGCTTTTTTTTGGACGTTCAGATAACGCCTATAGGCGGGGGCGTCACAGGCGGATACACGGCTGTCGGAACGGTACAAGGCCAGCCGGGCGATATCTGGAGCGGATTCAGTCAGGGCCCTGGCGGCAACTGCATCACTGTTTCAGCGATAAAAGCCGCCATGATGCACGTCGGCCAGAAGCCCACCGATGTTTTCAAGGAGGTGAAATACGTGCGCGAATCGCGACGGTGTTGTTCCAGGCAAAAGAAAACCCCCGATACGCCGTAGGCCTATCGGGGGTTTTCAACCTTGGGTGGTTAGACCCAGGGTGTGCTCAGCTTATTGGCAAGCTTCGCAATCCGGCTCGTCGATCGCGCAGGCTTTAGGCACTGGCGCCGGGCCGGCAGGTGCGGCGAGAACCGAATCATCACCGTGGTTGCCGCCGCTGGAAACAGCGTTCAGCTTGCCGGTGTTGATGGTCGACTTCTCGGTGCTGGTGGCAGCCAGGGCACGGAGGTAGTAAGTGGTTTTCAGGCCACGGTACCAGGCCATGCGGTAGGTCACGTCGAGCTTCTTGCCCGATGCGCCGGCGATGTACAGGTTCAGCGACTGAGCCTGGTCGATCCACTTCTGGCGACGGCTGGCGGCGTCGACGATCCACTTGGTGTCCACTTCGAAGGCAGTCGCGTAGAGCTCTTTGAGTTCTTGCGGGATGCGCTCGATCTGCTGCACCGAACCGTCGTAGTACTTCAGGTCGTTGATCATGACCGAGTCCCACAGGCCACGGGCTTTCAGGTCGCGAACCAGGTACGGGTTGATCACGGTGAATTCGCCCGACAGGTTCGATTTCACATACAGGTTCTGGTAGGTCGGTTCGATCGACTGCGACACGCCAGTGATGTTGGCGATGGTGGCGGTCGGTGCGATGGCCATGATGTTGGAGTTACGAATGCCTTTCTGCACACGGGCACGTACCGGCGCCCAGTCCAGGGATTCGTTCAGGTCAACGTCGATGTACTTCTGGCCACGTTGCTCGATCAGGATTTGTTGCGAATCCAGCGGCAAGATGCCTTTGGACCACAGCGAACCCTGGAACGTCTCGTAGGCGCCACGCTCGTCGGCCAGGTCGCAGGAAGCCTGGATCGCGTAGTAGCTGACCGCTTCCATGGACTTGTCGGCGAACTCGACTGCAGCGTCCGAACCGTAAGGAATGTGCTGCAGGTACAGCGCGTCCTGGAAGCCCATGATGCCCAGGCCGACCGGACGGTGCTTGAAGTTGGAGTTCTGCGCCTGGGGTACCGAGTAGTAGTTGATGTCGATAACGTTATCGAGCATGCGAACGGCGGTGTTCACGGTGCGTTCCAGCTTGGCGGTGTCCAGCTTGCCGTTGACGATGTGGTTCGGCAGGTTGATCGAGCCCAGGTTGCAAACGGCGATCTCGTCCTTGTTGGTGTTCAAGGTGATCTCGGTGCACAGGTTCGAGCTGTGGACCACGCCCACGTGCTGCTGCGGGCTGCGCAGGTTGCACGGGTCTTTGAAGGTCAGCCATGGGTGGCCGGTTTCAAACAGCATGGAGAGCATTTTGCGCCACAGGTCTTTGGCCTGGATGGTCTTGAACAGCTTGACCTTGCCCGGGTATTCGGTGAGGGCTTCGTAGTACTCGTAGCGCTCTTCGAAAGCCTTGCCGGTCAGGTCGTGCAGGTCCGGTACTTCGGATGGCGAGAACAGGGTCCACTTGCCGTCATCGAAGACGCGCTTCATGAACAGGTCAGGGATCCAGTTGGCGGTGTTCATGTCGTGGGTACGACGACGGTCATCACCGGTGTTCTTGCGCAGCTCGATGAACTCTTCGATGTCCATGTGCCAGGTTTCCAGGTAGGCACATACAGCGCCCTTGCGCTTGCCACCCTGGTTCACGGCTACGGCGGTGTCGTTCACTACTTTGAGGAACGGTACAACGCCCTGGGACTTGCCGTTGGTGCCCTTGATGTACGAACCCAGTGCACGCACCGGGGTCCAGTCGTTACCCAGGCCGCCAGCGAATTTGGACAGCATGGCGTTGTCGTGGATCGCGTGGTAGATGCCCGACAGGTCATCCGGCACGGTGGTCAGGTAGCAGCTGGACAGCTGTGGACGCAGGGTACCGGCGTTGAACAGGGTCGGGGTCGACGACATGTAGTCGAAGGACGACAACAGGTTGTAGAACTCGATGGCACGGTCTTCTTTCTGCTTCTCTTCGATCGCCAGGCCCATGGCCACGCGCATGAAGAACACTTGCGGCAGTTCGAAGCGGATCCCGTCCTTGTGGATGAAGTAACGGTCGTACAGGGTTTGCAGGCCCAGGTAAGTGAACTGCTGGTCGCGCTCGTGGTTGATCGCCTTGCCGAGTTTTTCCAGGTCGAAGGTGGCCAGGATCGGGTTCAGCAATTCGAATTCGATACCCTTGGCGATGTAGGCCGGCAGGGCCTTGGCGTACAGGTCGGCCATCTCGTGGTGGGTGGCGCTGTCGGCGACTTTCAGGAAGCCCAGGCCTTCGGCACGCAGGGTGTCCATCAGCAGGCGCGCGGTGACGAACGAGTAGTTCGGCTCACGCTCGACCAGGGTACGGGCGGTCATCACCAGTGCGGTGTTGACGTCGGTCAGGGCCACGCCGTCGTACAGGTTTTTCAGGGTTTCGCGCTGGATCAGGTCGCCATCGACTTCTTCCAGGCCTTCGCAGGCCTCGGTGATGATGGTGTTCAGGCGGCCCAGGTCCAGCGGTGCAAACGTACCGTCGGCCAGAGTGATGCGGATCGACGGGTGAGCTTGTACGGCAGCTTCTTCGGCCGGGGAACGTACGGCACGTTCCTTGGCGCGCGAGTCACGGTAGATCACGTAGTCGCGGGCGACTTTCTGCTCGCCGGCACGCATCAGGGCCAGTTCGACCTGGTCCTGGATTTCTTCGATGTGAATGGTGCCGCCCGATGGCATGCGACGCTTGAAGGTTGCGGTGACCTGTTCGGTCAGGCGGGCAACGGTGTCGTGGATGCGCGACGAGGCAGCAGCGGTGCCGCCTTCAACTGCAAGAAACGCTTTGGTGATCGCGACGGTGATTTTGTCATCGGTGTAAGGAACGACAGTGCCGTTACGCTTGATCACGCGCAATTGGCCGGGCGCGGTGGCGGACAGATCCAGGTTCGAATCAGCGGCCTGCGGCACGGAGCCCTGCGGGTTCTCGCGAGTTGTGTCGGTTTGCATGGGGGGTTGTCTCCACATTCTATATTTATTTGGGCACCATCACGGTGCCCACCGTTCCGTCCTGAAGCACTTACAACAGGCCAGGGGCCTGGCATAACAACTTCGGGACAGGAGGAAGGGAGCTGTTCGCGCCGCTTCCATGCCGAAGTCTTCGGTTACAAGCCTTGGGGCTCTTTACCGTATTCCTGGTGGGTGACAGTTTCGTACTGCAACACCCGTACCGTTTTCGCCTGATCGGGGCAGAAAACGGCTGCCATCCGCGTGCGCGGTTTGGTCTTCTGAAAAAGGCTTAAGTTCACCAAACAGGAGCAAGAAAGAGCTTGAGTTTCTTGTCTGATTTGTGTTTGGTCTTTTCGCTGAAAACCCTACATGTAGGGTTTTTTTGGCGACGACCTACAAGATAATGCGTTTTGGGGGGCTTAGCAACGGACTACCTGTGGATAACGCTGTGGGTAAAATGTGTATGAAACGTGGAATGGCCGTGTAGGCCGCAGTACTGCTGCATTGCGCCGTTTGTCACCGAATATTCCGAGGTAAAAACAACCGGTTGGATTTTTGCGGGCGCGAACCCTATCACAAAAAAACACGATGTCCGAACCCATTTGCGCGCTTGTGGCAGAGGGCCTGCCCGTTGCTACAATCGGCGGTTATCCATACAGTTTATGCCTCGCCTACATGACAACTGTAGGAGAGGGCTTGCCCGCGAAGGACGTCAACGATGACGCTGGAAACCTGAATAAACGCGGCGCCCTCGAGTTTTCTCGGGCAAACCCGCCCCTACAATAATTAGAACCGAGGTAACGCATGGAGCAAGAAGCCTGGCAGGTATTGATTGTCGAGGACGACGAGCGACTGGCCGAGTTGACCCGTGACTACCTGGAGAGCAACGGCTTGCGGGTGTCGGTGGAAGGCAATGGCGCCCTCGCGGCGGCGCGGATCATCGCCGAGCAGCCGGACCTGGTGATCCTCGACCTGATGTTGCCCGGTGAAGACGGCCTGAGCATTTGCCGCAAGGTGCGCGAGCGCTACGACGGGGTGATCCTGATGCTCACCGCGCGCACCGACGACATGGACCAGGTGCTAGGCCTGGACATGGGCGCCGACGATTACGTGTGCAAACCCGTGCGTCCACGCCTGTTGCTGGCACGCATCCAGGCCCTGCTGCGGCGCAGCGAAAGCGTCGAGCCGGCACTCCCCGAAAAACAGCGGCGCCTGCAATTCGGCCCGCTGTTGGTGGACAACGCCCTGCGTGAAGCCTGGCTGCATGAGGGCGGCATCGAACTGACCAGCGCCGAATTCGACCTGCTGTGGCTGCTGGTGGTGAATGCCGGGCGGATCCTGTCCCGGGAAGAAATCTTCACCGCCTTGCGCGGTATTGGCTATGACGGCCAGGACCGCTCCATCGACGTGCGCATCTCGCGCATCCGCCCGAAAATCGGCGACGACCCGATCCACCCACGCCTGATCAAGACCATTCGCAGCAAAGGCTACCTGTTCGTCCCCGAAGCCGCGGCTGACCTGACGCCGTGAACTCAATCTTCCTGCGCATCTACGGCGGCATGTGCGCGGCGCTGATTCTGGTGGCGTTGCTTGGCGTACTGGCCTTGCACCTGCTCAATGAAGTGCGCAGCGGCCAGTACCGCGAGCGCCTGGCCCACGGCACCTTCGCGCTGATGGGCGACAACCTGCAACCCATGAGTGCCATCGAGCGCCGCCGCGCCCTGGCAGTGTGGGAGCGCTTGCTGGGTATCCCGCTGCAATTGCAGACCGTGGCCGAGGCGCACCTGGACCTGACCCAGCGTACCCGTCTGCAACGCGGCCAGGTGTTGGTGGAGCAAACCGGGCCTCACGCGGCCAGGGTGCTGCGCTTGGTCAGTGACCAGGAGCAACTGTTGCTGACCGGTGAAGTGCAGCAAATCAGCGAACAACTGGCCCGCGCGACGATTTACCTGCTGGCCGATGAGCTGGTGCGTTTCCCGGTGGCGGAGCAACCGCAGAAACTCGCAGACCTGAAGGAAGCCAAGGGCTTTGGTTTCGAGATGCACCTGGTGATGCTCAATCAGGCTGATATGGACGAAGACCAGCGCCGCCGCGTGTCCGAAGGCGATACCGTGATGGCCCTGGGCAAGGGCGGGGATTCGATCCGGGTATTTGCCGGCATGGTCGGCACGCCGTGGGTCCTGGAAATCGGCCCGCTGTATCAGATGAATCCGTACCCGGCGCAATGGCTGATCCTGATTGCGCTGATCAGCCTGACCTTGATCGGCTTGATCGTCTATTTATTGGTGCGCCAGCTGGAGCGGCGTCTGAGTGGCCTGGAAGCCGCCGCCACGCGCATCGCCAAAGGCAGCCTTGAAGTGCGGGTGCCGGCCCG
>NZ_JACARK010001046.1:0-4638 GCF_013386655.1 Pseudomonas sp. K5002
ACCGACACCCTCGGCCGGCGCTTCAAGGTCAGCGAACATCCGCGTTTCGCCGTGCTGCTCAGCAGCCCCGGCCCTACCCGCTTTGACAGCGACAGCGAACTGCCCGACCCCTATGACGGCTTGGTGGATGGCCTGCACGGGCACCTGGAAGTCCACGACTGCATGGGCTGCCCGCTGTTTGTCGACGACCAGCCCTGGGGCCTGCTGACCCTCGACGCCCTGGATACCGAGCGCTTCGAACGGGTGGAACTGGACGCGCTGCAAGCCTTCGCCAGCCTCGCCGCCGCCACCGTCAATGTGGCTGAACGCATTGAACGCCTGGCCCTGCGTGCCGAAGACGAACACCAGCGCGCCGAAATCTACCGCCAGGCCAGCGGCCAGCAGCACAAGGAAATGATCGGCCAGAGCAAGAGCCACAAACGCCTGGTGGAAGAAATCAACCTGGTGGGTGGCAGTGACCTGACGGTATTGATCACCGGCGAGACCGGCGTGGGCAAGGAGCTGGTGGCCCAGGCGATCCATGCTGCATCAAACCGCGCCGAGAAACCGCTGATCAGCCTCAACTGCGCCGCCCTGCCGGAAACCCTGGTGGAAAGCGAACTGTTCGGCCACGTGCGCGGGGCGTTTACCGGCGCGCTCAACGAACGCCGGGGCAAGTTCGAGCTGGCGAATGGCGGCACGCTGTTTCTTGATGAAGTGGGCGAGTTGTCCCTCACCGTGCAGGCCAAGTTGCTGCGGGTGCTGCAAAGTGGCCAGTTGCAGCGCCTGGGGTCTGACAAGGAGCACCAGGTGGATGTGCGCCTGATCGCTGCCACTAACCGGGATCTGGCCGAAGAAGTACGCAGCGGCCGCTATCGTGCCGACTTTTATCACCGTTTGAGTGTGTACCCGTTGCAAGTCCCGGCGCTGCGTGAGCGCGGTCGCGATGTGCTGTTGCTGGCGGGCTTCTTCCTTGAACAGAACCGCTCACGCATGGGCCTGGGCAGCCTGCGCCTGACCAGCGATGCCCAGGCGGCACTGCTGGCTTATACCTGGCCGGGGAATGTGCGCGAACTGGAACACTTGATCGGCCGCAGCGCCTTGAAAGCCCTGGGTAACTGCCGGGAGCGCCCGAAGATTCTCAGCCTCAGCGCGGCGGATCTGGACTTGCCGAACGCCACCGCGCCACCGCTCGAAGCGCAGCCCGACCCCGTGCCGGACGTCACCGGCGACCTGCGCCTGGCCACCGAGAACTACCAGCGCCAGGTCATCAGCGCCTGCCTGGAACGCCACCAGCACAACTGGGCCAGTGCCGCCCGTGAGCTGGGCCTGGACCGGGCCAACCTGGGACGAATGGCCAAGCGCCTGGGCCTGAAGTAATGAACGGTGATTCTCAGGTAAAGGAGATCAAATGTGGGAGCTGTCGAGCCCCCCACACTAAACCTGCTTCGCCTTGTAGATTGGATTGATCGGCGCGCCAGCCTTGGGCTTGCGAAACACCAACACATTCCCCAGCATCACCAGCACCAACCCCGCCAACGCCGGCGGCGTCCACTGATAGCCCTCGGCAAACGCCGAGACGTTCAACGCCACCACCGGGAACAGCACGGTGCAATACGCCGCCCGCTCCGGCCCCATGCGCCCGACCAGGGTCAGGTAGGCGGTAAAGCCAATCACCGAACCCGGGATCACCAGGTACAGCAGCGAACCGATGTACCGGCTGTTCCATTCCATGTCGAACGGAATGCCCTGCACCGCGCAGTACATCGCCAGCATCGACGCACCATAGGCCATGCCCCAGGCATTGGTGGTCAGTGGCTTGAGGCCCGCCTTCTGCTGCAGGCTCGACAGCATATTGCCCGCCGAGAAACACATGGTGCCGAGCAATGCCAAACCCAGGCCGAGCAAGGTTTGCGGGCTGGCGGTGTGCCCCACCAGTTCCGGCCAGAACAACAGCCCCAGGCCCAGCAAGCCAAGGCCGCCGCCCATCAACACATTGCGTGCGACCTTCTGCCCGAAGAACACCCGGGCGTTCAGCGCGTTCCACAAGGTGGCCGTCGAGAACACCACCGCCACCAGGCCGCTGGGAATCCACTGGCTGGCGGTCAGGAAGCACATGAAGTTGACGCAAAACAGGCACAGGCCCTGGGCCAGGCAGATCAGATGCCCGCGCCGGTTCATCACCTGCAGCTTGCGGCTGAGCAGCAGCATCACGAACAGCACCAGCGCCGCGAGGCCAAAGCGATAGACGATGGACACCGGAATCGCCACCACGCCCAGTTGCCACTTGAGGGCAATCCAGGTGGTGCCCCAGATCAATACGGTGAGTAAATACAGGAAAAGGTTCATGGCGGGCTCCGAGGGTTGAGCCACAGTTTCGCCCCTGGCGGCACCAGGTCTCTTGCACATTCTTGCGCTTTTGTCGGCTGCCGGGATCACAGCCGCCGCCGCGGGGAGTAGGATGCAAGCCGTCAGAGAGTACGAATATGCCGCCACTGGAAACCCTGCAAGTCTTTCAATCCCTCAACCGTTCGCCCAACGCTCGCCTCGAGCTGTGCGCCGAGCTCGGTGACGGCTTGTCTGCAGCCTTGTGGAGCAACCATCACGACGCCCAGGATTACGAAGCCCCCGAGCACCACACCTTGTCCTGCTACATCGGCGGCGGCACCGGCACCTTTCGCCGCGACCAGCCCGGCACCAAGGGCGGCCCGGACAAGCTGTGCATCCTGCCGGCCGAGCATCAGTCGGCCTGGGTGATCAACGGCGAAATCCGCCTGGCCCACGTGTATTTCAGCCCCGAGCAATTCGCCCTGGGCTGCGTCACCTTGCTGGACCGCGAACCCCGCGAGTTGCAACTGCGCGAGAGCACCTTCCTCGACGATGCGCGGCAGGCCCGGCGTTTTCACCAGTTGATCGGCCTGAACTGGAAAGAGCCCGGCGAACGCCTGCTGACCAGCAGCCTGGCCCATGAAATGCTCAGCCATACCTTGCTCAGCCAGGTGGGGATGCGCGAGGGTTTGCGTTTGAAAGGCGGGCTGGCCGCCCACCAGCGCCGGCAACTGGTGGAGCACATCGACCAGCAACTGGCGGAGCCGATCAGCCTGGGGCAGTTGGCAGGCTTGTGTGCGTTGTCGGAGTACCACTTTGCGCGGATGTTTCGCGAGAGTTTTGGACTGCCGCCCCATCAATATCTGCTGGCGCGGCGCCTGGCCCGCGCCCGGGAGTTGTTGCGGGGTGGGTCGTTGCCGCTGGGCGAGATTGCCCTGGCGTGCGGATTTTCCAGCGCGAGCCACTTTACCAACCGGTTCCGCCAGGCGATGGGCGCCACCCCTGGTGAATACCGGCAGGCGTTCCTGCCTTGAAATGCAATCTGCCTGACAGCACAGGGCCAATGTGGGAGCGGGCTTGCTCGCGAAAGCGGTGTGACAGTCAACACATGTACTGACTGAACCAGCGCATTCGCGAGCAAGCCCGCTCCCACCATTGATCTTCGGTGCTCAATAGTCCGTGCTGTTGGCCAGTGCCGTGGCCAGGCGGTTTTCCAGCGCCTTGACCCGCGCGCCTGCGACCACGTAATTGTTGGTCACCATCGAAAACACCAGCTTGCGCCCATTGGCATCGGTGACATACCCAGTCAACGACGACACGCCGCTCATGGAGCCGGTCTTGCCGTGCAGGTTGTTTTCCGCAGCGGTGCCCCGCAGGCGGTAACGCAGGCTGCCGCCCACCAGGCGCTGCGGATTACCGGCAACCGGCAACGCGTTGTACCAGGCGTTGAACCAGGGCTGTTTGCTGGCGGCGAGCAGCACATCCGTGAGGTTCTGCGACGACACCAGGTTACGCCTGGACAACCCTGAACCGTCCACCTGGTTCAACGTCGCCGTATCAATCCCCTGACGCTTCAGGAACCCGGCCACCGCCGCCACACCGGCAGGCGCCGTACCGGCATTCACGGTCTTGCGCCCCATGCTCTTGAGCAAGGCTTCAGACATGTTGTTATTGGAAAGCTTGAGCAACGGCGTGATCAGTTCCTGCAACGGCGCCGACTCATGCAGCGCGAGCACCGTCGCCGTGGTCGGCGTCACACCCCCGATCATCCGACGCCCCTGCACGACAATCCCCTGCTGCGCCAAGGCCTGTTCAAACAGGTTGGCCACCAGTTGCGTCGGCTCCCACACACTGACCAGTTGCGGGCTCTGCCTGCCCGGCGCCAACGCGCCACTGAGGCGCAACAGGTTGGTGCCGTGCTGGCGATTGATTCCATAGCTGTTGCCTGTGCCGCTGACCGCACGGTTGCTGAGCTGCACGTAATCGGTAGCCGGGCTGATCTCCACCGTCACCGGGCGCCCTGCCACGACCGGCGCCCTGGCCGTGACCAGCAGGGAGCCCGCATCAAAGTCGTCATTGGGCGACACCGTCAGCGCCGAAATCTGCGCGCCGTAGTAGGTGCTTTCATCGTCCTGGGACCAGTCGGTGCCCAGGCGCTCGGCGTCGAAGAACGTGTCGTCGAACACAAGGTCGCCCCGCACCTGCCGGATGCCCTGCTGCGCCAGGTTGGCCGCCAGCGCCTGGTAATCCGTCCACTGGATCGTCGGGTCGCCCAGGCCGCGCAGGTAGAGGTTGCCGTCAAGCACCGCGCCCTGGCGGATGCCGTCGCTC
>NZ_JACARK010001047.1:0-1392 GCF_013386655.1 Pseudomonas sp. K5002
CCCGAGGCTGCCGTGCTCGCCGTCGACGCAGCTGCATTCCACCCGCAAGCGCTGGGCCTACGCCCTCGTCGGCGTACTGGTGGCAATCACCGGTGGCCTCGGCAACTCGCTGGTGATCGCCAACCTTGTGTACCTCCAGGGCGCCCTGGGCGCGACGACGGCCGAGATGGCCTGGCTCCCCGCCGCCTACGTCATGACCAACGTCTCCATGAACCTGCTGCTGGTAAAATTCCGCCAGCAATTCGGCCTGCGTGCGTTCACCGAAGTATTCCTGGTGCTCTACGCCCTGGTCACCTTCGGCCACCTGTTCGTCAACGACCTCAGCTCGGCCATCGCCGTACGCGCGGCCCACGGCATGGTCGGCGCCGCCCTCAGTTCCCTGGGCCTGTACTACATGATCCAGGCCTTTCCCGCAAAGTGGCGGATGAAGGCCCTGGTGCTCGGCCTGGGCACCGCGCAATTGGCGTTGCCCCTGGCCCGACTGTTCTCCGAAGACCTGCTGCAAATCGCCGAATGGCGCGGCCTGTACCTGTTCGAACTGGGCATGGCCCTGACCTGCCTGGGCTGCGTATTCCTGCTCAAGTTGCCCCCGGGCGACCGCTTCAAGACCTTCGAAAAACTCGACTTCCTGACCTTCGCCATCCTCGCCACCGGCGTCGCCTTGCTCTGCGCGGTGCTGTCCCTGGGCCGTATCGACTGGTGGCTGGAAGCGCCGTGGATCGGTATCGCCTCGGCCTGCTCGCTGGTGCTGATCATGGCCGGCCTGGCCATCGAACATAACCGCTCCAACCCGTTGCTGATGACCCGTTGGCTGGGCAGCGGGGCGATGATTCGCCTGGCGTTGGCGGTGGTGCTGATTCGCATGGTGCTCTCGGAGCAGTCCACCGGCGCCGTGGGCTTCATGCAGATGCTGAACATGAGCAACGAGCAGATGCGCACGCTGTATTGGGTGATGCTGGCGGGGGCGATTGCCGGCCTGGCCGTGAGCGCGCTGACCATCAACCCCGCGCATTTGCTGATGCCGCTGATCATCTCCCTGGCCTTCATGGCAGTGGGCTCGGTGATGGACAGTTTCTCCAGCAACCTCACGCGCCCGCAAAACATGTACATCAGCCAGTTCCTGCTAGGCTTTGGCGGCACGTTCTTCCTCGGGCCGACCATGGTCCTGGGCACGAAGAACGTACTGACCAACCCCAGGAACCTGGTGAGTTTCTCGGTGCTGTTCGGGATCTGCCAGAACCTCGGCGGCCTGATTGGTGCGGCATTGCTCGGTACGTTCCAGATCGTGCGGGAGAAATTCCATTCCAGCATGATCGTCGAACACCTGACCCTGCTCGACCCGCGTGTGGCCGCACGGGTGGCCAGCGGCGGCTCGGCCTATGGCGGGGTGAT
>NZ_JACARK010001048.1:0-2086 GCF_013386655.1 Pseudomonas sp. K5002
GGCCATGGCGGCTGCAGCCCCCAGGGTTTGGCGCTGGCCGCCTGGCGCCGGGGCTTTCGCGTGCGCATGCAGGTCAATGTCAGCGGGCCGTTGTTTCTCGACGGGGTGCGTGATCAGCATAAAAAAGACGTCATGCGTTTGGTGCATGACGCCTTCGAGGAAGAGTTGGCCTTGAGCGACGTTGAGCAAGTGCTCGGCGGCCCGCTGGATTTACCTCAGGTGCTGCGCGAAGGCGGCCAGCCGCTGGTGTTGATCAGCAGCTACCGCCTGACCCGCTCCAAGTCGCCCCACTGGGTAATCGTCACCGACTGCGACGAAGACTTCGTGTACCTGCACGACCCGGACGTGGATCACAGCCAGCACCGCCAGCCCATGGACTGCCAGCATCTGCCGGTCAGCCATGGGGAGTTCGAGCGAATGTGCCGGTTCGGCAATAACAAATTGCGGGCAGCGGTGGTGGTGTTCAGGCGACTTGCTTGATCCCGGCCTTGGCTTCCAGTTCGCGCACCAGCGGTAATACACGCTTGCCGAAGTATTCCACTTCTTCCTGAAAGTGCAGGAAGCCGGCCAGTACCAGGTCCACGCCGACCGCCTTCAAGGCGACGATGCGCTCGGCAATCTGCTGCGGGGTGCCGATCAGGTTGGTCTTGAAGCCGTCGTTGTATTGCACCAGATCCTCGAAGGTCGACTTGGCCCAGTTGCCCTCACCTTCCGGTGACGCCTTGCCCGCCTGTTTCGCCGCATCGCCAAACGCGTTGACGGCTTCCGGGTCGGCCTGTTCGATGATTTGCGCGAGCACGGCGCGGGCTTCTTCCTCGGTGTCGCGAGCGATCACAAACGCATTCACACCGACTTTCACCGAATGGTTATTGGCCGCCGCCTTGGCGCGAATGTCATCGACCTGGGCCTTGATGCCTTCCGGGGTATTGCCGTTGGTGAAGTACCAGTCCGACACCCGTGCCGCCATGTCCCGCGCGGCCCGCGAACTGCCACCCTGGAAGATTTCCGGGTGGGGCTCGCCCAGTGGCTTGGGCTTGAGGCTGTAGTTGTCGAAGCGGTAGAAATCACCCCGGAAGGTGAAGTTGTCCTGGGTCCAGATGCCTTTCAGGGCGCGTATGAATTCCTCGGAACGGCGATAACGCTCGTCATGCTCCAGCCAGTGTTCGCCGATGGCCTGGAACTCGCCCTTGAACCAGCCGCTGACGATATTGACGGCAACGCGGCCGTTGGTGAGTTGGTCGATGGTTGCCAGTTGCTTGGCCGCCAGCGCAGGTTGCCAGGGGCCTGGCAGGATTGCCGCGATCACCTTGAGCTTGGTGGTGGCCGCCAGCAACGCGTGGCTGAACGCGACCGACTCATGCTGGTATTCGGCGCCATAACCGGCGGTGAAACGAATCTGTGTCAGGGCGTATTCAAAGCCGGCTTCTTCAGCCAACTGCGCCAGCTTGCGGTTGTAGTCGATGCCCCAGTGGGTGCGCTGTTCGATCTTGCTGACCACCAGCCCTCCGCTGACGTTGGGCACCCAGTAGGCAAATTTGACGGCTTGCTGACTCATTGGACTGTACCTCGCGGATTGGCATGTACGAGGTGTGGAGCAGCAACTGTGCCAGTGGGCGTGAGAGGCCCGCACTACCGGCCTTCGAGCGCGGAAACAGGCGAAAAGCAGCCTGCTCCGAGCTGTCATGGATTGCAGCGGTTTGTCGTTTTGCTGTTGCAGGAACAACAGTTGAATCGGCACCCGTCCCGTAAATACGTGCCTTCGCGCCCGGCATGGACCGTGCAATAGCTCACCTATCTCACTGCCCAGGAACCGTCCCCATGACCGAACATCACGTGATCAATCCACTGTCCACCGGCGTCGATTATCACGCCCTGGCCGAACGCTTCCGGCCGATTTTCCAGCGCATCGCCGAGGGTGCCGTAGAGCGCGAACAAACCCGCGCCCTGCCCTACGAGCCGATCCAATGGCTCAAGCAAGCCGGCTTTGGCGCCGTGCGCGTCCCGGTGGACTACGGCGGTGGCGGCGCCTCCCTGCCCCAGCTATTCGAACTGCTGATCGAACTGGCCGAAGCCGACTCCAACGTGC
>NZ_JACARK010001049.1:0-753 GCF_013386655.1 Pseudomonas sp. K5002
CGTGTATCGCCGATATTGCGCACCCGGCCCGCCCCCAACGAGTAACCCGGCGCTGGCAAGCCGATGCCGAGCATCGCCGCCGGCACGCTGAAGCGCCGCTCTTCGCCGGTGCTTTCCTTGACTGTCACTTCAACGTCGGAGCGTGTGTTCAGGCGCCTCACGTCGGTCAGCGAGAACGGCCCGGCCGGCACCACCGTGGAGTGAATCAGCGCGCCGTTCTGGCGCACCTCCACCTGGGCCGGGCTGTTGGCGATGCCGCTGATGGTCGAGCCCTGTTCCTGGTCCTGCAGGGCCTGTTCGGTAAACAGTTGCATGCCGGTGATCTGCGCGGACGACAGCACCGGGTTGTAGAGGTTGATCTGCCCGGCCTGCAACACCGCCTGCTGCTCGGCGAAGGTGCGCTGGGCATAGGCTTCCAGGTGAGTGCTGCGAGACCTGGAATCCTGCCAGGTCTGCACCTGGCGGCTGCGCACGATCCAGTCGCCCGCGTTGAAGCCCAGCTCGGTATTGGCCGAGCCGAAGCGGCTGGCGTCGTCGCCATAACGGTTGTACAAACCGGTGAGGTCGTAGTTGAGCAAGCCGGCGAACCCTCCGGTTTCATAACCGGACAGCTCACGTTGGCGCGGGCGCAGGGCATCGGTGGGCACCATCAGGCTCACGCTCAGGCTGGCGGGGTCTTGCTCCACCACGGTTTGCGGGTATTCGCCGAGGAAGTCATGGCAGCGGCTGTCGGCCAGCGGGGCCGGTATCACC
>NZ_JACARK010001050.1:0-534 GCF_013386655.1 Pseudomonas sp. K5002
GCCGGCCTGGTAGATGCCGCGCGCATTCCGCACAACGGCGTGGCCGTGGTGCGGGTGTGGCAGGCGAATATCGCCAAGACCATCATCGCTCACGTACCGATCACCGACGGCGCGGTGCAGGAAACCGGCGACTTCGAACTCGACGGCGTGACCTTCCCGGCCGCCGAGGTGCAGCTGGAATTCATGGACCCGGCGGCGGAAGAAGAGGGCGGCGGTGGCTCGATGTTCCCTACCGGCAACCTGGTGGATGACCTGGAAGTGCCGGGTGTCGGCACGTTCAAGGCGACGCTGATCAATGCCGGGATTCCCACCATCTTCATCAACGCCCAGGACCTGGGTTACACCGGCACCGAGCTGCAGGGCGCGATCAATGGCGACCCCAAGTCCCTGGCGATGTTTGAAACCATCCGCGCCCATGGTGCGCTGCGCATGGGCTTGATCAAGCACCTGGACGAGGCGGCCCAGCGTCAGCACACGCCAAAGGTGGCGTTTGTGGCGCGGCCTGCGGACTATGTGGCGTCCAGCGGCAAGGCG
>NZ_JACARK010001051.1:0-1855 GCF_013386655.1 Pseudomonas sp. K5002
TGCAAGACCGTTACTCCCTGCGCTGCGCGCCCCACGTCCTGGGCGTGCTGGCCGACAGCCTGAACTGGTTGCGCTCGTTCATCGAGATCGAACTCAACAGCGCCAACGACAACCCGATCATCGACGCCGAAGAAGAACGCGTGCTGCACGGCGGCCACTTCTACGGCGGCCACATCGCGTTCGCCATGGACAGCCTCAAGACCCTGGTGGCCAACGTCGCCGACCTGCTGGACCGCCAGCTCGCGCTGCTGGTGGACGTGCGTTACAACCACGGCTTGCCGAGCAATTTGTCCGGTGCGCCAGCCGAGCGGGCGATGATCAACCACGGCTTCAAGGCTGTGCAGATCGGCACCAGCGCCTGGACCGCCGAAGCGCTGAAAAACACCATGCCGGCCAGCGTGTTCTCGCGCTCCACCGAGTGCCACAACCAGGACAAGGTGAGCATGGGCACCATCGCCGCCCGCGATGCGATTCGTGTGCTGGAACTGACCGAACAAGTCGCCGCCGCCACCTTGCTCGCCGCCAACCAGGGCGTTTGGCTACGGGCCCAGGCTGAAGATGCGCGCCCGCTGCCGCCGGCGCTGGCCGCCATGCACGACGAACTGGCCAAGGACTTCCCGCCGGTCATCGAAGACCGCGCCCTGGAAGGCGAACTGCGCCTGTGCCTCAAGCGTATCGCCGAGCAACACTGGAGGCTGCATGCGTAGCCCCGGCGTGTTGCACTGCGACACTGAAATCCTCGTGCCGTTTTTCGACATCGACACCATGAACGTGGTGTGGCACGGGCACTACGTAAAGTACCTGGAAGTCGCCCGCTGCGCCTTGCTGGACAAGATCGGCCACAACTACACGGCGATGCTGGAAGCGGGCTACGCCTGGCCGGTGATCGACATGCAGCTGCGCTATGTGCGCGGAGCGACCTTCGGCCAGACCATCAACGTGCGCGCCAGCCTGGTGGAGTGGGAGAACCGCTTGAAGGTCAATTACCTGATCAGCGACAAGGCCACCGGTGAGCGCCTGACCCGCGCCAGCACCGTGCAAGTGGCGGTGGAAATTGCCAGCCGCGAAATGCAGTTGGCGTCGCCAAAGGTATTTGTCGACGCAGTCGAGAGGGCGCTGTCATGACACACAACCCTGTGGGAGCGGGCTTGCCCGCGATGGTCGTCAACGATAACGCGAGACGCCTGACACTTCTCGGCGCCCTCAGGTTCTTCGCGAGCAAGCTCGCTCCCACAAGGACCGCGCTAATCCTGTTGTTAAGCATTCCAGGCCTGGCCCATGCTTTCGACCTGCAGCAACTCAGCGATCAGCTTGCAAAACCGTCGGTGATCCACGGCAACTTCATCCAGGAAAAACACCTGCGCGCGCTGCCGCAGCCGCTGACCAGCAAGGGCACCTTCGTCCTGGCCAAGGACCACGGCCTGCTGTGGCTGCTGAAAACCCCGCTGCAACAGGACTACCGCATCAGCGCCAACGGCATCGCCCGGCGTGACGCCAACGGCTGGCAATTGCTGCCGAACAAGAGCGCCGGCGCCGAGCAGAACCGTTTGTTCCTCGCAGTGTTGCAGGGCGACAGCAGTGGCTTGCAGCGTGACTTCGAGCTGCAACTGCAAGGCGAAGCCCAGCAGTGGAAACTCACGTTGATCCCGCGCTCGCTGCTGCTCAAGCAGGTGTTCACCCAAATCAATATCGACGGCGGCGAACTGGTGCAGAAGATCGAGCTGCTGGAAACCCAGGGCGACAGCACCGTACTGCGCATGCAGGACAGCACCAGCAGCCAACCCTTGAGCGACGCGGAGCAACACGACTTTGCCGAGTGAACGCTGGTTGCCGCGCCTGTTCCTGATCCTGCTGG
>NZ_JACARK010001052.1:0-578 GCF_013386655.1 Pseudomonas sp. K5002
GGCACCACCGGACGAACCGCCCGCCGTCATGCGCGTGTCCCACGGGTTGCGGGTAATGCCATACAGCGGGTTATCGGTGACGCCTTTCCAGCCGAATTCCGGCGTGGTGGTCTTGCCCAGCAATACCGCGCCGGCCTTGCGCATGAAGGCCGAGAAGGGCGCATCCACATCCCATCGACCCTCGGCGGATGTGGTACGCGAACCCTTGCGCGTCGGCATGCCGATGGTCTGCGTCAGGTCCTTGATGGAGGAGGGCACACCGTCCAGGGCCCCGCACGGCTGGCCCTTGAGCCAGCGCTGTTCCGAATCCCGCGCCGCCTTCAAGGCGCCTTCCGGGTCGACGTGGCAGTAGGCGTTGACCGCCGGGTTGTAGCGTTCGATTCGCAGCAGGGCGTCTTCGGTGACCTCCACCGGCGACAGGCTTTTATCCCGATAGCGGGCCAGCAGCTCAACTGCGGTCAGGTTGGCGATATCCGTCATGCCGCTTTACCTCCTTGCGCCGCGTTGACCATGGCCCGCAGCAACACCGCGCAGCCCGCCGCCAGGTCATCCGGCGCGGCGTTCTCGATTTCGTTATG
>NZ_JACARK010001052.1:660-945 GCF_013386655.1 Pseudomonas sp. K5002
ATTTCGTTATGGCTGATGCCGCCTTCGCACGGCACAAAGATCATTCCGGCCGGGCCCAGTTCGGCGACGAAGATCGCGTCATGCCCGGCGCCGCTGACGATGTCCATATGGCTCAGGCCCAGGCTGCTCGCGCCATCACGCACGGCGTTGACACAGGCAGGGTTGAAATCCAGCGGCGGGAAGTCGGCAGTGGGTATCAGCTCAAAGCTCAAGCCGTGTTGCTCGGCGGTGGCTTCGATCACCTGGCGCACTTCGTCGACCATCGCTTGCAGCTTGTCGGCGTGC
>NZ_JACARK010001053.1:0-2717 GCF_013386655.1 Pseudomonas sp. K5002
GGCGGCGGCGACCTTTTGGATCATCTCGTGGGGCGTCACGGTGGCGGCCCGCAGTTCATCCCCCAGCCCGTTGTCCGTCACCCGGCCATCGGGCAGCACCTGGTAGAGCTGGCTTTCTTCGGCCGAGCCGGAGGCGTCATAGGCCAACTGAGCGCCGTCCGCCGTGCTGAGGTAGAAGGCCAGATTGCTCTCGGGGTGGATGCGCAGCGCGGCAATCCCCTGGGCAAAATCCGTGGTGTCGATAAAGCCCTCGTACAACCAGGGTTCGGCGCCGATGCCGGTGGCGTCCGGTGCGCTGCGGCAGTACCAGCCACGCAGGGCGAAGCCTGGCGGCAGGCTGGCATTGCCAAAAACATTCGCCAACACGAAAAGGGTTTCGCCGGCGGGTATCGGTGCGCAAGGCTCGCTGACCACATACTGCTCTGCACTCGAGTGCTTGAGGATGCAACCGACTCGCCGGCCATCCGCCGTTGCCTGCATACGGTCATGGGCATAAGGGGCGGCGGTTGCCAGGTCAGTGAAAACCCAGCTCAGCGGCGTATCAATGGGGGCTGCGGCGGCGAAAGGCGTTTCGGGTTCCCAGGTGGCCGGGACCCGGCCCTGGACGTTGTACCAGGTCTCATCCGCCAGCAGCACCGTCAACTCACCGAGTTTTACCAGCTCTTTGATCAGCCCTTCACGCGTGCCGTCAAACCCTTGTACGCGGGCCACACCCTGGCCATCGCGTTCAACTTGTGCCAGGTACTCGCCGAATTCACGCTCGGCCCGAGAGCCGCTGACAGCGTATTTGATCAACGTACCGTTCGTTCCGCTGGTGTAAAGCACCTTGATCTGATCGGAAAAAACCAGCGTCATGTCGATCGCTTGAGTCGACGGTGTACTGATCAGGAACGCCAGCTGTCGCGAGGTTTTTTGAGGATAGTTGGCACGCACCTCGGCCAGGTCGTAGACAGGTCGATTGAACTCGCCAACCATTTGGTGCCCTTCAAGCTCGACCCGCGTCAGAGCGTTGTCGGTGGGCAATGCCCCGCCCCACAACGACAGCCACCTGTCAGGGTCTGACAGCCTGGAGGCCACAAACAGCCCATCGCTGCGCTTGAAGATGTAAGCCTGGAGAAAAGAGCCGTGGGGCGAACCCACCTTGTAATGCAGGTAGCGTGCGACATCATCGGCAGTGACGAAGGCAGGGCTCAGCGACGCATGGACTTTCGCGAAGGCCCTCCATTGCGGTCCTACTACTCCGGCCTTGTCCCATACGCGTCCGGGCTCAACCACCGTCAGCGTGCCCACGGCAGCCACTTGCCGGACAAACTCGGAAGGGCTCAAGGTAGCGTCCTTCAAGCGTCCGTCGAGATCCGCGCCGCGATTGGCGAACAGCTGGGACTGCGCCTGCGAGCCGGTGCAGTGGTACATCAGCAGCGCGCCGTCGTTGGCGCGCAAGTAAAAGTGCAAGCCCAGGTCGTCGGTCCCCGCCATCATCACCACGGCAGCCAACGCAGAAGCCGTGAAGAAGTTTTCCGCCAGCCACGACTCTTTCGCCACGGTCGGTTTCGCTTGCGGTGATAGGGAGCAGTAAATACCGAAGGTCAAAAACTCACTGTCCGCCTTGTGCACTTTTGGCAGTGACAACTTGCCACTGGTCAGCGCAAACGCTGCCTTGAGTTCATCCGACGGAAATTCGGCCACGTACTGGTTCGACGCGCTTTTGTACAGGTAGCCAAAGAGACTCTCCTGCCGTGCAAACCCCAGCGGCGGCAAGACTGATCGCACCGCGTCCTGCCACCGGCGGCTGACTTGGCTGGCGAGAGGCGCCAGTGCGTCCTGCCCGATTTGCGACAGGGTCTGATTGAGGGTCCACGGCGCCAGCAGTTGGCCAGGCTTTCCGCCCAGCTCGGCGTTGGCAACGATGACCCGCAGGTAGCCGGCCCTGGCCGTCTCATTGATAAAGGCGATGTAGTCGTCGAAATCGGCCGCAGGCTTGGCCGCCATCAACTGGTTCAAGAAGCTGGCCTCAGTCGCAGAGCCGCTGCTTTCATACTGGATGAGCGAGCCATAGAACCCGGACAGGTAGTAACGGGTGCACAGCATGCGCACCTGGATGATGATGCGCAGGATATTGATGGGGAAAAAGCTGCGATCCAGGCGGCGCTGCGCGCCTGTCCAGTGCTGTATCTGCGCGGAGCGTCGGGTGCCATCCTCGCCGCGCGAACTGTACAGGGCGTGAACGCTGTGGCCCTCGTACGCCAGGAAATTCCTGTTGGCATCGACCTTGAGCAGGTCGCTCTGGAAATCGAATGCAGTGGCGGTGCCGGCCACCGGCACGCTTGGCAGGTACATCCCGTCATCACGCTTGAAAACCAGCCCGCCAAATACCGTCTCGCGCCGGTTGCCGATCTGTTGATGCGCCCAATGGGCGGCATCGTGATCGGTAACGAACGCCGGCCCCAGATGGGGAACCGGCCTGCGCGTGCTCGCCGCTTGATCGTCTTGAATGTGAGTACTGTCCATGTTCATCGTCACTTGAGTGAAGTTAAGAAAACTGGCGCTGCCCCTGGGTTGCCGGGGGCACCAGGCAGGCTTCACTTTCAAGGGTTTGGCTGGACGCAGGCATTAGATAGTTAAGGCTCGGGGCGCCAGGCACCATCAGGGTGCGCCTGCACGCACAGCCTGCGTTGATTGGCGCCGCATTGGTGCATCGCCCACCCCCACAGCCCGGT
>NZ_JACARK010001054.1:0-1032 GCF_013386655.1 Pseudomonas sp. K5002
AGCCGCCGGCGCCAGCGGACGCACCCTGGCCCGGCTGTTCCAGAACAGCCTGGGCATGGGCTTTGCCGAGTGGCGCCGCCAGGTGCAGTTGGCCACCGCCGTGGCCGAGTTGATCCAGGGCCAGTCGGTCAGCGCGATCGCCCGTTCCCTGGGTTATTCGCCGAGCAGTTTCAGCGACATGTTTCGTCGTGAACTGGGGATGGCGCCGTCGCAGTATCCCGTCTGAGGCTTGGCCGAAATCCTGAAGCACTTGGCCGATGCTTCGGTTTCAGGCCCCCTACACTGACCGCATCAACCCTTGCTGCGGAGTGTTCCATGAGTTACCTGATTTCCTTGGCCATCGGCCTGTTGGTCGGCGTGATTTACGGTGCCCTGGACTTTCGCTCGCCTGCGCCTCCTGCCATCGCCCTGATCGGGCTGATGGGCATGCTGATGGGCGAGAAGCTCTGGCCCATGGGCCGGCAAATGGTCAGCGCCTGGTTCTCCTGAAACCCTTTTTAACCTCGATGGATATTGGTCATGAAAGCACTGCAATTTTCCGCCACCGGCGATCTCGCTGCCCTTGCTTACGTTGATGTCGCCACGCCGGTGCCGGCGGCCGGTGAAGTCCTGGTGCAGATCAAGGCTGCCGGGCTGAACCCCAGCGACGTGAAGAACGTGCTCGGGCGTTTCCCCTACACCACCTTGCCACGCATTCCCGGGCGGGACTTTGCCGGGGTGGTGGTGGAAGGTCCGCAGGAACTCGTTGGCCAGGAAGTCTGGGGCACCGGTCGCGACCTGGGTTTTTTCGCTGACGGTTCCCACGCCCAGTACCTCACCGTGTCGGCCAAGGGCGTGGCGCACAAGCCCAGCCATCTGAGCTTTGCCCAGGCCGCCAGTCTCGGCGTACCGTACACCACGGCGTGGGATGCCCTTGAGCGCAGCGGTGTCGGCAAAGGCACTCGCTTATTGGTGATTGGTGCCAATGGAGCGGTAGGCAGCGCGGCGTTGGCCCTGGCGAAGATTCGTGGGGCCCAGGTGCTCGGGGCCGTG
>NZ_JACARK010001055.1:0-1020 GCF_013386655.1 Pseudomonas sp. K5002
AGTGCTTGGCCGCCTCCTGGCGGAACTGGGCCTGGGCTTCGACCGCTGCCTGTCGGGCGACCTGCGCCGCCAGCAGCACACCGCCAACGCCGCCTTCGAACAATACAGCGCCCTCGGCCTGCCGGTACCCACGCTGGAAATCGACAGCGCGTTCAACGAGTTCGACGCCGAGACGATCATCCGCGCCCTGCTCCCGGACCTGCTGCACAGCGAACCCGAAGCCCTGCACATATTGCGCAACGCCGCGCAAAACCGTGGCGAATTCCAGCGCATCTTTTCCCTGATCATCGAACGCTGGCTGGCCGGCACCTACGACCCGCCGGGCCTGGAAAGCTGGCTGGGATTTGTCGAACGTGTCCAGGGTGGCCTGCAACGCCTCCTCGAAGCCGCCGACAACCGTGACAAGATCGCCGTGTTCACCTCCGGCGGCACCATCACGGCCCTGCTCCACCTGATTACCCGAATGCCTGCCGCACAGGCCTTCGAACTGAACTGGCAAATTGTTAACACCTCGCTCAACCAGCTGAAATTCCGTGGTCGCGAGGTGGCACTGGCTTCCTTCAACAGCCATACCCACTTGCAACTGTTGAAGGCGCCGCAGCTCATCACTTTCCGATGAATTGCGGCCAACCGTGACCCCAAGGTCACTGGACTCACCATAAAAGGATCGAAACCATGACTGACGTAGCTAAAGCCGTAGAAGCAATGAAAGCCAAATTCAACCCAGCCGCTGCTGACGGCCTGGACCTGGTGTTCGGTTTCCGTATCGACGACACCCAGAACTTCTCGCTGGTTGTGAAAAACAACACCTGCGAACTGCTGGAAGGTGAAAACCCGGACGCCCAAGTCACCCTGGTGATGGACGGCGAAACCATGAAAGGCATCGTTGACGGCTCCACCGACGGCATGCAGGCATTCATGGGCGGCAAACTGCGCACTGAAGGCGACATGATGCTGGCCATGAAATTGAGCGAGCTGTTCCCGGCCTGATCAGGGCAACCCTGGCAAGACCCGTGTGGG
>NZ_JACARK010000106.1:0-13364 GCF_013386655.1 Pseudomonas sp. K5002
GCTTGGTGTGGCGAGGGAGCTTGCTCCCGCTGGGCTGCGCAGCGGCCCTAACCTGCGCATCGTTCTACCTGACACAACCCAAAAGGCTCGCTATGAAAATAGCGGGCCTTTTTTCGTTTCAGTGTCAGGTCACGCCGTCTCCGTCACCCGCTGCTGCGTTTTTCCCTGAGCCTGGGCCCAGTTTTCCGGCAAGTTGATGTAATCCACCAATTCCCGCAACCGTCCCTGATCACGCCCGTTGAAGTTGAACACCAGCCGCGTCAGATGGCTGAAGCTTGGCTCGTCATGCTCTTCGCCGGTGTACGCGATTTGTTGGAAGTCGCCACTGAGGCGAAGGCTGGCGAACGCCTCCTGCAGGTGGGCCAGTGCGCGGTCACTCAACGGATGATTCATGCGAATCACAAACTGGCGCTTCAGCCAGCGGGTGGAGTGGAAGTTGGCGTAGAACTGGTTGATTTCGTCCACCGCCTCTTCGGCGCTGTACACCAGGCGGACCAGCTTGAGGTCGGTGGGCAGGATGTAGCGATTGGCCTCAAGCTGGCTGCGGATAAAGTCCAGTGCGCCTTGCCAGAAGCTACCGCCCGGTGCATCCAGCAGTACCACCGGTACCAGCGGGCTTTTGCCGGTCTGGATCAGGGTCAGCACCTCCAGCGCTTCATCCAGGGTACCGAAACCGCCCGGGCACAGGATCAAGGCGTCGGCTTCCTTGACGAAGAACAGCTTGCGGGTAAAGAAGAAGTGGAAGGACAGCAGGTTCTCGGTGCCATCGATGGTCGGGTTGGCGTGCTGTTCAAAGGGCAGGGTGATGTTGAACCCCAGGCTGTGCTCCAGGCCGGCACCCTCGTGGGCCGCCGCCATGATGCCGCCGCCACCGCCGGTGATCACCATCAGGTCCGAACGGGCCAGGACCGCGCCCACTTCCCGGGCCAGTGCGTACAGCGGGCTTTCCACCGGCGTGCGCGCCGAGCCGAACACCGTGACTTTGCGCCGCCCCTTGAACTGTTCGAGCACGCGGAAGGCGTGGTCCAGTTCCCGTATCGCCTGCAAGGTGATCTTGGCATTCCAGCGGCTGCGGTCGTCCTGGGCCATGCGCAACACGGTGAAGATCATGTCGCGATAAAGGGGGATATTTGGACTGTTGGGCGCAATCAAGTGGAGTTGCGCGTCGACCTGCTGCGTGAGGTCGGTGCCGTTTTCTTCAAATTGACGGATCAGGAGTTCATTCGGTTCGTAAGGCATTCAACTTCTCCTTCTTCACAGAACCCTGGGTGCCGGCGAGAAATTCGTCGGGACCACGACACTGCATGTGTCGTTGCCTCTGATTAACGAGGTGGGCGAAACCGGTTCTGTATATTCCTTATGATTAAAAACCTTTGCATTGCACGCTCAGGAGGGCAACCCTCTTTTGCCCTGAAAATGTTACAGGACGGTGTGAAAACCCGATGTTCCAGGCGTTCAGGATGAATTGATCATGAGCCTATAAAGTCTTGGCTGGCAACCGCTTATTGATCACTTCTGAGGGAGTTTAGACGCTGCCGCGGGCGGGCAATGGCGGAGAGTGCAGAGGGGTATATTGCGCGCCGCTGGTCAGCGGCGCGCGACAGGAGTTATCGCTTACTTTTTCTTCTTCGCGGCAGCCGGTGCCGGGCAATCTGCTTCCTGGAACTTCACCGAGGCTACCGGGCGGTTGGTTTTGTTCTCGGTGATTTCATAGCGCATGATCGCGCCCTTGGCCATCAGCTCGCGGTAACCCTTGTTCAGGCACACACTTTGGCCGAGCTGGAAGTACACAGCCTTGGGGTTGGCGCGCATTTGCTCGGCGCGGTCGGGCAGTACGCTCAGATGGTCAATCAGCTGCAAGCCTTCAACGGTGTAGGCAACTTCCAGGGTCTTTTCGTCAATTTCCCGTGGCAGTTCTTTGTTGGTTTCCTCTGCGACGCTTTGCAGCTTCCTGTTCAGTTGAGCCTCCAGCAACGAGGCCGCTTGGGCACCCAGAGGCAACACCAGCGCGAGGGCGACGGACGGAACTACAAGGCGTGGCATAAGACGCAGCATGAAACTCTCCTGATTCGGTTACTGGTGCATAGACCAGCCACTGCGCTGTGCGTTCAGTGGCGCGGGATTATAGGTGACCGCTTGCCCCTAGGGCCAGCCTATTGCCGGGAAGTGCAGGTGGCCGGGGGCGGCTCTGGTAAACTGCGGTAACTTTTGCCTTCCGAGTTCTATCCGTGTCGATTTCCACTTCCCTGCGGCGCACCCGATGAGCCATGCCGTCTCCCGTTTGCGCACGCAGCGCCTGGCCCGTGCCGTAAAACCGTTTGTAGCGCGAGGCTCGCGGGCCGAACGCTGCCCCGGCTGCCGGGTGATTCCCGAGTACTGCCTGTGCGCCTGGCGGCCCAAGGTCCAGGCCAGATCCGGCATGTGCCTGCTGATGCACGACGTAGAGCCGATGAAACCCAGCAACACCGGCTGGCTGATTGCCGATGTGATCAACGACACGACCGCGTTCCCCTGGTCGCGCACTGAGGTTGAGCCGGAGTTGCTGACCTTGCTGGCCGACCCGCAATGGCAGCCATACATCGTCTTTCCCGGCGAATTCGTGGCCCCGGAGCGGGTGGTCCATCAGGTCAGGCTGGAGGAGGGCAAGCGCCCGCTGTTCATTTTGCTGGACGGCACCTGGAGCGAGGCGCGCAAGATGTTCCGCAAGAGCCCGTACCTGGAGCACTTGCCGGTGCTGAGCCTGGCGCCCGAGCAACTGTCGCGCTACAAGCTGCGTCGCTCCAAGCGTGATGACCACTTCTGCACCGCCGAAGTCGCCGCGCTGTGCCTGGAGCTGGCTGAAGATGCCGCAGCCAGTGAAGTCCTGGATGCCTATCTGGACGTATTCAGCACTCACTACCTGGCCGCCAAGTTTCAACTGGCGCTGGACCCGGCCGATGTCGTCCATACTCGCCTTGCACCTTATCTATAGGTGTCATGGCCAGCCGACCTTTGCATGATGGCCGCGCAAACGCGCAGCCCGCTAAAATAGCCACGGGCGTAGCGCTTGACCACCCAGGCTACGCTGGGCATGCTTGGCGCCGATTGGGGCGCTGTCACAGATTGGATACGTCGCTTTTTGACGTTGAGCGCGCCCTTTGGTGACTGCTGGCCTGGCAGCCACCTTGCGCGTTGGCGAGCACTGAACCCATCAGTGCCGCCCTAAAAAACAGGATCATTTAATAAATGGCCACATACGAAATCCTGATTGCCGATGACCACCCGCTGTTTCGCAGTGCGCTGCACCAGGCGGTCACGCTGGGCCTGGGGCCGGATGTACGCCTCGTCGAAGTCGCCAGCATTGCCGAGCTGGAAACCCGCCTTACCGAAAAGTCCGACTGGGACCTGGTCCTGCTGGACCTGAACATGCCGGGTGCCTACGGTTTTTCCGGGCTGGTGCTGCTGCGTGGGCAATACCCGCAGATACCGGTGGTGATGGTGTCGGCCCAGGAAGAGGCGTCGGTGGTGGTGCGCTCCAAGGAGTTCGGTGCCAGTGGTTTCATTCCCAAGTCCAGCTCCATGGAAGACATCCAGAAAGCCGTGCGCACGGTGCTGGATGGCGATGTCTCCTGGCCGCCGCAGGCCTTTGAAGAGATCAACGTCTCCGACGAAGCCAAGGCCGCGCGTGATGGCCTGGCCAGCCTCACGCCCCAGCAGTTCCGCGTGCTGACCATGGTCTGCGAAGGCCTGCTGAACAAGCAGATTGCCTATGAGTTGAGCGTGTCGGAAGCGACCATCAAGGCTCACGTCACGGCGATCTTCCGCAAGCTCGGCGTACGTACGCGAACCCAGGCGGCGCTGCTCTTGCAACAACTTGAGTCAATTTCACAGCATTAAGACGCTGTTCATTCACGTTTTTTTGACTTTGCTTGCTCTAGTTTCCCCACACCTTTTTGCTCAGTTGCCTACTCTATGTCGCCTTTCAAGGGTCAAACCGGTATCAAACGTATTTTCAACGCAGGCGGATATTCCCTGGATGGCCTGCGTGCGGCTTTCACCGGCGAGGCGGCGTTTCGTCAGCTGGTGTTGCTCAATGTCATCCTGATCCCGCTGAGTTTCTTCCTTAACGTCAGCCGGGTAGAGCGGGCGCTGCTGATCGCCGTGTGCCTGCTGGCATTGATCGTCGAGTTGCTCAACTCCGCCGTCGAAGCGGCGATCGACCGGATTTCCCTGGACCTGCACCCCTTGTCGAAAAATGCCAAGGACATGGGCAGCGCCGCGCAGTTCGTAGCGCTGACCATGATTACCCTGGTGTGGGCCGTGATCCTGATCTAGGCAATGGTCGGCAGTACGATCTCGTCGCTGCGCTGCACCCCGGCGGTGAACGACCGGCACAGCTCGAGGAATTCGCGCATCGCCGAGGTCTGGTACTTCTGCTTGTGCCAGATGAAGTAGAACTGCCGGGCCAGGTCCAGGTCCGGGGTTTCCACCGGTACCAGGCTGCCACGCCGGAAGGCGTCGCGCAGCGCCAGCCGGGAAATGCAGCCAATCCCCAAGCCTGATTCCACCGCGCGTTTGATTGCCTCGGTGTGTTCCAGCTCCAGGCGGATATTCAGCGCGCTGCGGTGATGCCGCATGGCCTGGTCAAAGGTCAGGCGTGTTCCAGAGCCTTGTTCCCGCAGGATCCAGGCTTCATGGGTCAGCTCTTCCATGGTCGCCTGGCCGCGCTTGGCCAAGTGATGCTGGGGTGCGCAGAACACCACCAGTTCATCTTCCACCCAGGTTTGCACCTCGATGTCCGGGTGGCTGCAGTCGCCTTCGATTAGACCCAGATCAATTTCGTAGTGCGCCACCTGATGCACGATATGCGCAGTGTTCTGCACATGCAGCTTCACCTGGCTCTCGGGATGCTGCTGCATGAAGCTGCCGATCAGCAGCGTGGCCAGGTAGTTGCCGATGGTCAGCGTGGCCCCGACCGCCAGGGAGCCGAAGCCCGACTTGCCGTTGAGCAGGTCCTCGATCTCCTTGGCCTGGTCCAGCAGTGCCACCGCCTGGGGCAATAGCTGGTGACCGAGGGCGTTGAGGCTCAGGCGTTTGCCCGCGCGGTCGAACAACTGGCAGCTGGATTGACGCTCCAGCTCGGTAATCGACGTGCTGGCGGCGGATTGAGATAAGGCCAGAAGGCCAGCAGCGCGCGAGACGCTTTCCTGCTGGGCGACGGCGACGAAGACTTGCAGTTGACGTAGAGTAAATCGCATATCGATATAACCGATAACCCTTATCTTAATAATCCAGTTAACAGATATTGTCGCCGCCATTAGAATGCTGTGCAATTGCGCATCCATCATTTGGCGCAGACCCATTTCCAGGAGTCCCCCGTACATGAGCAACATGAACCACGAGCGTGTCCTCAGTGTTCATCACTGGAACGACACTCTGTTCAGCTTCAAGTGCACCCGCGATCCGGGCCTGCGCTTCGAGAACGGTCAGTTCGTGATGATCGGCCTGCAACAGCCCAACGGCCGCCCGCTCATGCGCGCTTACTCGATTGCCAGCCCGAACTGGGAAGAGCATCTGGAGTTCTTCAGCATCAAGGTGCCTGATGGCCCGCTGACTTCCCAATTGCAGCACTTGAAGGAAGGCGACGAGATCATCATCAGCAAAAAACCGACGGGCACCCTGGTGCTTGACGATTTGAAGCCGGGCAAACACCTGTACCTGCTCAGCACCGGCACTGGCCTGGCGCCGTTCATGAGCGTGATCCAGGACCCGGAAACCTACGAGCGTTTCGAAAAAGTGATCCTGTGCCACGGCGTGCGTTACGTCAACGAAGTCGCCTACCGTGAATTCATCACCGAGCACCTGCCGCAGAACGAGTTCTTCGGCGAGGCCCTGCGTGACAAGTTGATCTACTACCCGACCGTGACCCGCGAGCCGTTCGAAAACGAGGGCCGCCTGACCGACCTGATGCGCAGCGGCAAGCTGTTCAGCGATATCGGGCTGCCGCCGATCAATCCTGAAGACGACCGCGCCATGCTGTGCGGCAGCCCAAGCATGCTGGATGAAACCAGCGAAGTGCTCAACAGCTTCGGTTTGAAGGTTTCCCCGCGTATGCGTGAGCCGGGCGACTACCTGATCGAGCGTGCGTTCGTCGAGAAATAAGCGCGACGCAAAAAAATGTGGGAGCGGGCTTGCTCGCGAAAGCGGTGTAACAGTCACCAGATGTATTGACTGATCCACCGCTTTCGCGAGCAAGCCCGCTCCCACATTTGTTTCCGGTTTACCCGGCCGACACGACTTCCAGCACACAAATCATCCCGGCTTCGGGATAGTGCCAGCGCACATCAACATCCCAGAACTGCGCCCCGTATTCCCGCTCCGGCCCCGGCGTCTGGTACGCCGGCCGTGGATCCTGCGCCAGGCACTGCTCGATCAACGCCACCAATGGCTCGCCAAGGCGCTGAGCGTGGCCTTCTGCCTGTTGCAGCGCAGTCTTCAGCCACTGCACGGGAATCAGCGGTGGCGCAGCGCTGGCGATGCTGTTGGTCGCAGTGTCAACTATGTCTGCGTACGGCACGTACGGCTTGATGTCGAGAATCGGTGTGCCATCCAGCAGGTCGATCCCGGATATCCACAGGCGCCCATCTTCCACCTTGTCCAGCTTGACCACTGACTGGCCGATGCCGTTGGGCCTGTGCGTCGCGCGGGTG
This sequence comes from Pseudomonas sp. K5002, assembly GCF_013386655.1. Taxonomy (NCBI): domain Bacteria; kingdom Pseudomonadati; phylum Pseudomonadota; class Gammaproteobacteria; order Pseudomonadales; family Pseudomonadaceae; genus Pseudomonas; species Pseudomonas sp. K5002. The sequence continues at coordinate 6,690 of NZ_JACARK010000106.1, forward strand.
GCGAACACGCCCATGGACGTGTTGCCACCCAGGCGCGGCGGGCGCACTTTCAGGCGGGGCTTGTCTTCCAGCGCCTGGTGGAACAGGAACAGCAGCCACACATGGCTGACCTGTTCCAAACCCTGCACCGCCTCACCCTGGTCGAATGGCGCCACCAACTCCAGCACGCCCCGGGCGGCAGGCGCCAGTTGTGGCTGGCGCGGGATGGCGAACTTCTCCTTGAAGCAGGAGCGGACAAAGCCGATGGGCGAGACGCTGTAGTTCACGGGTTTAGGCGCGAACGCGCAGGGTCAGGCCCTTGAGGAAGTTGCGCAACAGCTGGTCACCACAGGTGCGGTAGTTGGTGTGGCCGAACTTGCGGAACAGTGCGCTCAGCTCAGGCTTGGACACCGGGAACTCGGAGGCCTTGAGGATTGCGTGCATGTCGTCTTCCTTCAGTTCGAAGGCCACGCGCAGTTTCTTCAGGACGATGTTGTTGGTCACCGGCAGTTCGATCGGCTGCGGTGGACGGCTCTCGTCCTTGCCGCGCTTGAAGATCACCAGGCCATCGAGGAAATGCGCCATGACTTCGTCCGGGCAGAACACGAAGCCTTCTTCCTCGTCTTTCTTGAGGTAGGTCAGCAGGTCGTCCTTGGTGACTTCCATGCCGCCGAGCTTGATGATCTCGACCATCTTGTTGTCGCTGATGTCGAGCATGTAGCGCACGCTGCGCAGTACGTCATTGTGAATCATGGTGGGCAATCCTGGTCATTCAACTGTGGACACCGCCCAGGCAGGCGGTATCGAGAGATTCGGCGGCGAAAAAAGTCTTAGAACTTTTCTTTGCCGGACAGATAGCGCCATTGGCCTACCGGCACTTTGCCGATGGAGACTCCGCCAATGCGGATGCGTCGAATGGCGACGACTTTCAGGCCGACGGCTTCGCAGAACAAGGCAATCACACCCGGTTGCGGGTTTTTCAGCGCAAAGCGCAGGCGGTTCTCGTTCTGCCAGCTGGCTTTCACCGCCGGCAATTCCTTACCTTTGTAGGTCAGGCCATGGTTGAGGCGGTTCAGGCCGTGGGCGACCATGTCGCCGGACACCTCCACCACGTATTCCTGTTCGATCTTGTTCGCGTCAGCGGTCAGCTTGCGCAAAATCTTCCAGTCCTGGGTGAACACCAGCAGGCCGCTGGCCTTGGCTTGCAGGTCACTGCTGGCGGTCAGGCGCAGGAAGTGGCCCTTGAGCGGGCGCTTGCTGAAGCGGTGTTCTTCCGACAGGGTCTCGGCGTTGATCGACGCCATGGCTGTCTCGGCATCCACGCCGGCGGGGGCGTGGAACAGGATGGTCACCGGCTCCGGCGCTGTGGCCTTGGCCTCAGGGTCAAGCTCGACCTTCTGGGTGGTGACCTTGAACTGCGGCTCGTCGATCACTTCGCCGTCCACCGTGACCCAGCCGCCTTCGATGAACAGCTCAGCCTCCCGACGGGAGCAACCGACCAGTTCGATGAGGCGTTTGGAGAGGCGTAGGGGTTCAGTCATGACAAGGGCCGAAACAAAAGGGGGCGGCTATTGTACCTGTGTGGCGCCGGTTAATCCCGGCTCCATTTCATTTAGCCGCGACGCGCCTGTGGCTGGGCCTGGCGCAAACGCATGTGCAGCAACGGATAAGGCTGGCCCATGCCGTCATGGTCCGTGCGTCCGATCACCTCAAAGCCTTGCTTGAAGTAAAAGCCCAGGGCCTGCGGGTTCTGTTCGTTGACGTCCAGTTGATCGGCATTCATCGACTCGATGGCATAGCGCAGCAATTGCCGGCCCAGGCCCTGGCCACGGTGCTCGGGGTCGATAAACAGCATCTCGACCTTGCCCGCGGCCACCCCGGCAAACCCGGTGATGCGCTGGCGCGAGTCCTTGGTGCAGATCAGCATCACCGCGTCGAGGTAGCGGGTCAGCACCAGGTTTTTCAGCAACTCGATGTAACTGTCCGGCAGGAAGTCATGGGTGGCCCGCACCGAAGCCTCCCAGATGCGGGTCAGTTCCTGATAGTCGCTGGATTTGGGTGTATGGATAACCGAATGCTGACGCATGCCCGCTGCCCCTTGCCGATGATTGGCGCTGATGGGCAAAACGATAGACCTAAAAAAGCCCCGCATCTTGTCCAGAGGCAGGGCTTTTTCAATTCTTTACACCTTATGCGCGTTTTTCAGCCCACAGGTCGTACTCGTCGGCGTCGGTCACGGTGCACCAGACCTTGTCGCCTGGCTTCAGGCCGCTGGCATCGTCGATGAACACGTTACCGTCGATTTCCGGCGCATCGAAGAAGCAGCGGCCTACAGCGCCTTGCTCGTCGACTTCGTCGATCAGTACTTCGATCTCACGGCCGATGCGCAGTTGCAGGCGCGCCGAGCTGATGGCCTGCTGGTGCGCCATGAAGCGCTCCCAACGGTCCTGCTTGACGTCGTCCGGCACGATGGCAGCGTCCAGCAGGTTGGCCGGAGCACCTTCCACCGGCGAGTACTGGAAGCAGCCGACGCGGTCCAGCTGGGCCTCGGTCAGCCAGTCCAGCAGGTACTGGAAGTCTTCTTCGGTTTCGCCGGGGAAGCCGACGATGAAGGTGGAGCGGATGATCAGGTCCGGGCAGATCTCGCGCCAGTTCTTGATGCGCGCCAGGGTCTTGTCTTCGAAGGCCGGGCGTTTCATGGCCTTGAGGATTTTCGGGCTGGCGTGCTGGAACGGGATGTCCAGGTACGGCAGGATCTTGCCGGCGGCCATCAGCGGGATCAACTCGTCAACGTGCGGGTACGGGTAAACGTAGTGCAGGCGCACCCATACGCCGAGGCTGCTCAGGGCTTCGCAGAGTTCGGTCATGCGGGTTTTCACCGGCGCGCCGTTCCAGAAGCCGGTGCGGTATTTGACGTCGACGCCGTAGGCGCTGGTGTCCTGGGAGATCACCAGCAGCTCTTTCACGCCGGATTTGACCAGGCGCTGGGCCTCGTCCAGTACGTCGCCCACCGGGCGGCTCACCAGTTTGCCGCGCATCGACGGGATGATGCAGAAGCTGCAGCTGTGGTTGCAGCCTTCGGAAATCTTCAGGTAGGCGTAGTGGCGCGGCGTCAGCTTGATGCCCTGCGGCGGCACCAGGTCGATCAGCGGGTTGTGGTCCTGGCGCGGCGGCACTACGTCGTGCACGGCGTTGACCACTTGCTCGTACTGCTGCGGGCCGGTCACGGCCAGCACGCTTGGGTGCACGTTGCGGATGGCGCCTTCTTCCACGCCCATGCAGCCGGTGACGATCACCTTGCCGTTTTCCTTGATGGCTTCGCCGATCACTTCCAGGGACTCGGCCTTGGCCGAGTCGATGAAGCCGCAAGTGTTGACCACCACCACGTCCGCGTCCTGGTAGGTGGACACGACGTCATAGCCTTCCATGCGCAGTTGCGTAAGGATGCGTTCGGAGTCGACCAGAGCCTTTGGGCAACCCAGGGATACAAAGCCGACCTTGGGGTTGGCTTTTGCGATGGTGGTGGACATGTCTAACCTCGGTATTGAATGACGCCGCCCGTCGTGCACGAAAGGTGGCGGATGGGCACTTGGTGTGCCTCTGATCAAAAAGTGCGCAATTCTAGCGACGGGAATCGCTCTTGACCAGCTTTATGCAGGGAAATACGACGAGTGCTGCGCTATGCTTCGCGCCGTTGCACCTGAGTGAATTTCCTCGGTCAATAAATCGTCTGTAACGAGAAGTAAAACAGCGCATGCTGTGGACAGCATAGGCGCCCGCAGCAGGCGCGCTGTTTATAAAAGACCGCAGGTCAAAGGGCAGGAGTGGTTGATGGGTCAGGCAAGTAGTCAGGCAGCAGGTGCCGAGCAGTCCAACGCAAAGCCGATCGGCATGCTGGTGGCGGCAGTGGGGGTGGTTTACGGCGATATCGGCACCAGCCCGCTCTACACCCTTAAAGAGGTGTTTACCGGTGGTTATGGGGTTCAGGTCAACCATGACGGTGTGCTGGGGATCCTGGCGCTGATCTTTTGGTCGCTGATCTGGGTGGTCTCGATCAAGTACATGCTGTTCGTGTTGCGCGCCGATAACCAGGGCGAAGGCGGCATCATGGCCTTGACCGCGTTGGCGCGACGAGCAGCGGGTGAGCGCAAGCGGCTACGCAGTTTCCTGGTGGTCTGTGGCTTGTGCGGCGCGGCGCTGTTCTACGGCGACAGCATGATCACCCCGGCGATTTCCGTGTTATCGGCGGTGGAAGGTCTGGAACTGGCCTTCGATGGCCTCGAAAAATGGGTGGTGCCGATCGCCCTGATTGTGCTGGTGGCCCTGTTCCTGATTCAGAAACACGGTACCGATCGCATCGGCAAGTTGTTCGGGCCGGTGATGGTGACCTGGTTCCTGGTGCTGGGCGGCCTCGGCGCCTACGGCATCACCCAGCATCCGGAAGTACTCAACGCCATGAACCCGATGTGGGGCGTGCGTTTCTTCGAGGCTCACCCGGGCATTGGCGTGGCCATCCTCGGTGCCGTAGTGCTGGCGTTGACCGGTGCCGAGGCGCTGTACGCCGACATGGGCCACTTCGGCCGCAAACCCATTGCCCGCGCCTGGTTCATGCTGGTGTTGCCGGCGCTGGTGCTGAATTATTTCGGCCAGGGCGCCTTGTTGCTCGGCGATCCTGAGGCCGCGCGAAACCCGTTCTACCTGCTGGCGCCGAGCTGGGCACTGATCCCGCTGGTGGTGTTGTCCACGCTGGCCACAGTGATCGCGTCCCAGGCCGTCATCTCCGGCGCGTTCTCCCTGACACGCCAGGCCATCCAGCTCGGTTACATCCCGCGCATGCATATCCAGCACACCTCCAGTGCCGAGCAGGGCCAGATCTACATCGGTGCGGTGAACTGGTCGCTGATGGTCGGCGTGATCCTGTTGGTGCTGGGCTTTGAGTCCTCCAACGCACTGGCCTCGGCCTACGGCGTGGCGGTGACCGGCACGATGCTGATGACCACTATCCTGGTGTCGGCAGTGATGCTGCTGCTGTGGAAATGGCCACCGATATTGGCGGTGCCGGTATTGGTCTGCTGCCTGCTGGTGGACGGCCTGTACTTCGCGGCCAACGTGCCGAAGATCGTCCAGGGCGGCGCCTTCCCGGTACTCGCGGGGATTGTGCTGTTCGTGCTCATGACCACGTGGAAGCGCGGCAAGCAATTGCTGGTGGACCGTCTCGACGAGGGCGGCCTGCCGTTGCCGATCTTTATCAGCAGTATCCGTGTACAACCGCCTCATCGCGTGCAGGGCACCGCGGTGTTCCTGACGGCGCGGCCAGACGCCGTGCCTCATGCGCTGTTGCACAACCTGCTGCATAACCAGGTACTGCACGAGCAGGTGGTGCTGTTGACGGTGGTCTATGAAGACATTCCGCGGGTGCCGGTCGCACGCCGCTTCGAGGTGGATGCCTACGGCGAAGGCTTCTTCCGGGTGATCCTGCACTTCGGCTTTACCGACGAGCCGGACGTGCCCGAAGCGCTGAAGCTGTGCCATCTGGATGACCTGGATTTCAGCCCGATGCGCACCACCTACTTCCTCAGCCGCGAAACCGTGATCGCGTCCCGCATCAAGGGCATGGCGCGTTGGCGCGAAGGGTTGTTCGCGTTCATGCTGAAGAACGCCAACGGCAACCTGCGCTTCTTCAAGTTGCCGGTTAACCGGGTGATCGAGCTCGGCACTCAAGTAGAAATGTAAGCCCAACAAAAAGCCCCCGGTGCCTTGCGGCAGCGGGGGCTTTTTTGTGGGCGCTTATTCGGCCGGGGTCTTGCCCTGGCGCTTCTCGATGATGTCTACCAGACGCTTGGCCAGCGCCGGGTAGTTCTCGTCGAAGTGATGGCCGCCAGGCAGCTTCACGGCTTCGCCGACAGCGGTCTTGTCGGTGCAGCCACTCTCGTCGACTTCTTCGGCACCGTAGATGCACACCACCTTGTCGGCCGGCAGCTTGGCCATTTCCGGGCCGGTCGCAGCTTCCTTGCCGGCGTTGCCCAGCCAGCCTTCCACTTCGATCTCGAAGCTGCCGGTGCGGGCGAAGGCCAGCAGGATGATCGCGTCTACACGCTGCTGCTCGTTTTCCGGCAGGCGGTTGTAGATGGCCGGCAGCACATCGGCGCCGAACGAGTAGCCGGTCAACACGAAGCGCTTGGTACCCCATTTCTGCCGGTAGTGCTGCATCAGCTCGGCGAGGTCCTTGGCGCTTTGTTCCGGGGTCTTGTGCTGCCAGTAGTAGCGCAGGGTGTCGATGCCGACCACCGGGTAGCCGATCTTGGCCATTTCACCGGCCACGTCGCGGTCCAGGTCACGCCAGCCGCCGTCACCGGAGAGGAACAGGGTGACGGTGTCCTTGGCCTGGCCAGCCGGCACTTCGACCACCGGGATCGCCAGGCCGCCGTTGTCCGAGCCCACCAGTTGCTTGCGCAGCTCGTTGTTCAGCACTTGCGGGTAGTGAACGTCGTAGTCGCTGATGCTGGTGGTGGCACGCGGTGTGTCGCGTACGAAACTGGCAGCATCATCGTCAGGGTTATCGTTCCAGGCCACCAGCCAGCTACCGTGGGCCGAAGTCTTCGGCAGCGGGTCGTTGCAGCCTGGCTGCGCCAGCGCGAAGCCGACGGAGATGGCATTGGCCTTGTCGTCGTTCTGTGCGGCCAGCCAGCGCCAGGC
>NZ_JACARK010001056.1:0-4166 GCF_013386655.1 Pseudomonas sp. K5002
CGCTGCCCATGGTTGCCGCTGGAACCGTAGGTGCCAGGTCGCGCCACAATCACCACCGGTACGCCCGCACGCCGGCTCAGGGCCTTGGCCTGCCTGGCCTTGGCGGCCAGGGTATTGCCAAGGATCGACTCGGGCGAGCGGTGCATTTCCACGTTGCGGTCGCCATGAAACATCACGATCACCACGGGCACACGGCTCAGCACCGCCCCGGAAAAATAGCGAATGCACTCATCGCCCCCGGCCAACTCGACCCAGAGTGCAGAGTCGACCTGGTTGCAGGTCGACTGGTCGGCCGGGGTGTTCCAAAGCAACGGTGTCGAACCCTCACTCAGGGCCCACGCGCCCGGCACGCCGGCCCACAACAGCATCCACCACAACGCAAACCTGGCCACAGCCACCTCGCCTAACGCTCGCGCAAGGCCTCCCGCGCACGGTTCATGGGCTTGATCAAATAGTCGAGCACGGTTTTCTGGCCGGTCTTGATATCCACCGAGGCAATCATCCCAGGCACAATCGAAAACGACTTGCCGGCCTTGTTTTTCAAGGTGTCAGCGTCGGTGCGAATGAACACTCGGTAGTAAAAAACTTCTGGCTTGACCTCGTCCTGGATAGTGTCCGGAGAAATGGTCACGACCTTGCCGTCCATGCCGCCATAAATGGCGTAGTCGTAGGCGGTGATCTTGACCTTGGCCACCTGGTCGGGATGGATAAAGGCGATGTCTCGCGGGGAGATACGCGCCTCGATCAACAACTGCTCATCCAGGGGCACAATCTGCATCAGGCGCCCGTTGGGCGGGATAACCCCGCCGATGGTGGTGACCTCGATCCCCTTGACAATACCGCGCACCGGCGAGCGCAGGGTCAGGCGGGTCACCGAGTCGGAGCGCCCGCGCATGACTGACGACAGCGTCTCGACGTCGGCATTGACCTTCGCCAGGTCCTCACCGGCCCGCACCATATACTCGGAGCGGGCCTGGGTCAGTTTCAACTCCAGCTCGGCCTTTTGGCGCTTGAGGCGCAACACCTCAACGTTGCTGGCGGCGCCGACCTTGGCCAGGTTTTCGGTGATTTCCAGCTCGCTACGCACCAGCCCGAGCGACGATCGCACGCCGGCCAACGATTCTTCGAGGCCCTTGCGCCGAGTGTTGAACAGGTCGGTTTCGGCGCGCACCAGTGCGGGGTAACGCTCAAGCTCCGGGGGGAACAGTAACGGTTTACCGTCTACCTCGGCCTGCAAACGCGCGACGCTGGCCAGCGACGCCCGGTACTTGGCGGCACTTTCATCAAAGTTGGATTCGGTCTTGGTCGGGTCAAGCCTGGCCAACGTCTGGCCATTTTTGACGATATCGCCCTCCCCCACATTCAACTCCGTGACGATGCCGCCTTCCAGCGACTGGATGATTTGCTCACGCGAGGTCGGGATGACTTTGCCGCTGCCCGTCGAGACTTCGTCCACTTCAAAAAAGTAGGCCCAGGCACCAAACGCAATCAGCATGACAAACACCCAGCCCACCACGCGCGTGGCGCGCACCACCGTGCGTTCATCCACGCCGTCGTGGGTATGCCGGGCGCCTTCGTCTTCGGTGGCGAGCAGGGGTATGGTTTTCGGCGCAGGGCTTTTCACTGGTTTTTCCCCTTCGGTTTGGACAGGCGCGCAATCGCGTTGGCTTTGCTGTCATCGACGATGATCTGGCCGTTGTCGACCACGATCACCCGATTCACCAGGCTCAATACACTCATGCGGTGCGTGGCGATAATCAGCGTGCGGTGGGCCGCCCAGCGGTCGAGGTTGTGGATCAACTGGCGCTCGGTCGCTTCATCCAGGGACGCGGTGGGCTCGTCGAGCAACACGATATGCGGCTGGCGAATCATCAGCCGCGACAGCAGCAGCGACTGACGCTGCCCGCCCGACAGGCCCAGGCCACCTTCCAGGATCATGTGGTCCAGGCCGTCGGCGAACTTGCCGATGAAGTCGCCCGCACCGGTCAGCGCCAGGGCCTGGAGGATTTCCTGATCGCTGGCATGCGGCGCCCCCATGATCAGGTTGTCGCGCAGCGTGCCGTGAAACAGCCGCGAGTTTTGTGTCATCAGCCCCACGTCGCGGCGCACGTCGGCGGGGTCGATGTGGCTGAGGGCAACGCTATCCAGGCTGATGGTGCCAGCCTTGAGGTCGAGCATCCCGGCCAATGCCTGCAACAGCGTGGATTTACCCGCGCCGTTACGCCCCAGAATCGCGATGCGCTCGCCCGGCTGGATCTTCAGGTCGGCCACACGCAGCGCCGGTACGGGGGCATCGTCGGAATACTGGAATGTGGCCTGGCTCAGCGCGTATTGGCCTTTGATCACCGGCAGGTGCACGCGCTTGCTGCCCTCGGGATGGTCCACCGGCAATTCCATGATCCGGTTCAGGCCTTGCAGCGCAACCTTGGCCTGCTGCCAGCGCGTCAGCACCTGGGTGATCTGGGACATCGGCGCCATCATCCGCGACGCCAGGATCGACGCCGCGACAAGGCTACCGGTGGTCATGTCGCTGGCCATGACCATCGGCGCACCGAACACCACCACCACGGCAAACACCGAGCCCTGCACATTGTTGCTCCAGGCCACCAGTTTGTTGGTGAGCAGGCGCAGGCGCAGGCTGGCGTCGCCGCAGGTGGCGTTGTAGTGATTCCATTGTTGCTGGAAGCGCTGTTCGGCCTGCAACGCCTTGATGTCGTCCAGGCCTTGTATGGTCTCCACCAGCATGGCGCTGCGCAACGAGCTTTCACGCATCGACTCATTCGCCAGTGCCGCGAGTTTTTTCTGCGCCAACAGCCCGGGCACTATCAGGAACAGCACAGCCACCATTGGCACCGCCACCAGCGGGCCGGCGATCAACCAGTAGATCACCAGAAACAGCAGGAAGAACGGCAGATCGGCCAGCGCCGTGGCGGTGCTGGAGGTGATCAGCTCACGCAGTTGTTCCAGTTCCTTGAGCTGCGAAATGAACGAGCCGGTGGACTTCGGCCGGGCGCTGTTACGCAAGCGAATGGCATGCCCGAACACCAGGTCGGAAACGCGCAGATCCGCGCGTTTGCCGAGCATGTCAGTGATGCGCACACGGGTGATGCGCATGATGAAATCAAACACCAGCGCCAGCATCACCCCGCCAAACAGCACATACAGGGTGGGCATGGATTCGGCCGGGATCACCCGGTCGTACACCTGCATCGAAAACAGTACCCCGGCCAACCCCAGCACGCTGGTGACCAGCGACGCGAGCATCACATAGCCATAGGGCCGCAGGTCGCGCAGCACGATGTTTTTGAACCACGCCTTCTCGTAAGGCTTGATGTAGTCGTCGACACGCCGGTCACGCACTGCCGCCATGGGTCGCAGAATCACGCTCTTGCGCGCTTGCTCCAACAGGTCCTGGCGGGTGAGCCGGCTTTGCAGGCCGCCGTCGCCGCTGTAGGCGATGCCCAGGTTGTCGCCGTCGCCGAGGGTTTCGAGCACACCCACCTGGCCGTCGGCAAATTGCAGCACCACCGGTAATTGGCGCTGCATCAGCGTGGTTTCGCTGAAGTCGGCAATCACGCAGTTCAACCCCGCCTGGCGGGCCATCTGCCGTACCACCTCTTCCACCGAAGCGCCTTCGGTCCATTTTGCGGCGATGCGCACGCTTTGGGCCGAGCATTCCAGGCGGTAATGCCGGGCCACGCTCAGGACGGCCTCCAGCCACACGTCATAATCCACTGCGGGCGCCGGGTTCAGCGGGGTTTGTACTGCGTTGGTTTCGTCCGCAAGCATCACAGCATCATTCATGGCCGAATCTCCACACCTTGCAGGGTGCTGTTGTCCAGGTGGAACGCCGTGCGCAGTGCGCCCGTGTTGTAGAGGCAATCGATTTTCAGGCGGCGCAGGTCAGCGGCGGTGTTTTCCCGGTCCATGCGTGCCTGGTGAATTTCCTGCTCGGCATTCAGCAGGTCGAGCAACGGCCGTGTGCCCAGTTCGAGGTACTGCTGGCGATACAGGTCGCGGGTTTCGGAGATGCTGCGCTCACGAAAATCCAGGGTGGATAGCCGTTGGCTGAGGCTTGAGATTTGATCCCGCGCTTCCAGCAACCCCTGGCGAACCGCAAGGCGCGCGGCGTCGTTGGCGGCATCGGCGGAACGCAGGGCCTGTTG
>NZ_JACARK010001057.1:0-3469 GCF_013386655.1 Pseudomonas sp. K5002
GGAAAAACTTCTCGAGGTACAAGTATATGACCGGTGTGGTGAACAGCGTCAGCGCCTGGCTCACCAGCAACCCGCCCACCACCGCGATACCCAGCGGCTGGCGCATTTCCGCGCCGGGGCCGGAGCCCAGCATCAGCGGCACCGCACCCAGCAGGGCGGCCAGGGTGGTCATGATGATCGGCCGGAACCGCGTGACACACGCCTCATAAATCGCTTCCTCGGACGGCAGGCCGCGTACGCGCTGGGCGTCCAGGGCGAAGTCGATCATCAGGATACCGTTCTTCTTCACGATCCCGATCAGCAGCACCAGGCCGATCAACGCCATGATCGAAAAGTCCTGGCCCATCAGTGACAGCATGATCAGCGCCCCCAACCCCGCCGACGGCAAGGTGGAGATGATCGTCAGCGGGTGCACGAAGCTCTCGTACAGCACACCCAGGATAATGTAGACCGCCACCAGTGCCGCGAGGATCAGCCAGGGCTGGCTGGCCAATGAACTCTGGAACGCCTGGGCCGCGCCCTGGAAGTTGCCGATGATAGTGGTCGGCATGCCGATTTCATTCTTCGCCTGGTTGAGCAGGATCACCGCATCGCCCAACGCGACGCCGGGTGCCAGGTTGAACGACAGGTTGGCCGCCGGGAACATGCCGTCATGGCTGATGGACAAGGGCCCGACGGTGGGCGGGTCGACCTTGGCCACCGCCGACAGCGGTACCATCTCGTTGGTCAGCGGCGAGCGCAGGTAGAAGTAGTTCAGGCTTTCGGCCTTGCCGCGTTGCTGGGTGTCCAGCTCCAGCACCACCTGGTACTGGTTGATCTCGGTCTGGAATTCGTTGATCTGGCGCTGGCCGAATGCGTCGTACAGCGCCTGGTCCACATCGGTGGCGGTGAGGCCAAACCGCGCGGCGGCCTGACGGTCGATGCTGATGTGGGTGATGCTGCCGCCCAGTTGCAAGTCGTTGGACAGGTCGCGGAACGCCGGGTTGGCCCGCAGTTTTTCGGTGAGGCGCTGGGTCCAGGTATTTAGGGTCGGGCCGTCATTGCTCTTGAGCACGTACTGGTACTGGGCGCGGCTGGGGCCGGAGCTTAAGTTGATGTCCTGGCCGGCCCGCAGGTACAGGACGATGCCCGGCACTTTCGCCAGTTTCGGGCGGATCCGGTCGATAAACTGGCTGGCCGACACGTCGCGATCCCCGCGATCTTTCAAGGCAATCCAGAACCGGCCGTTGGCGATGGTCTGGTTGCTGCCGGTCACACCCACCGAATGGGAGAACGCTTCCACCGCCGGGTCATCCTTGACGATCTCGGCGATTGCCTTGTGCTTGGCGACCATGTCCGGGAACGACACGTCGGCCGCCGCTTCGCTGGTGCCGAGGACGAAGCCGGTGTCTTGTACCGGAAAGAAACCCTTGGGGATAAACACGTAGCCGACCACGGCCAGGGCCAGGGTCACCATGAAGATCGCGGCCATGGTGCGTTGATGGGCCAGGGCGCGGCGCAGATTGCGCGCATAGCCGGCCAGCAGGCGTTCGCTGAAACCGGGTTTGTCGTGGGCATGATGGGTTGGTGCGCGCATGAACAATGCGGCCAGGGTCGGCGCCAGGGTCAGCGAGACCACCACCGAAATCAGGATGGTCGAGGTGGCTGTCAAGGCAAACTCCTTGAACAACCGCCCCACGACACCGCCCATGAACAGCAGCGGGATAAACGCCGCCACCAGCGAGAAGCTGATGGAGACCACGGTAAAACCGATTTCACCCGCGCCCTTGATCGCGGCTTCGCGCTTGTCGAGGCCCGCTTCCAGGTGGCGGTGAATGTTCTCCACCACCACGATCGCATCGTCCACCACAAACCCCACGGCGATCACGATCGCCACCAGGGTCAGGTTGTTCAGGCTGAAGCCCATCAGGTACATCAGGGCAAAACTGGCCACCAGCGACACGCCGAGCACGCTGGACACGATCAACGTGGCCGACAGCTGGCGCAGGAACAGCGCCATCACCGCCACCACCAGCAGGATGGCGATCAGCAGGGTCACTTCCACTTCATGCAGGGACGCGCGGATGGTCTTGGTGCGGTCGGTCAACACGCTGACCTGCACCGAGGCCGGCAGCATGGCTTGCAGGCGCGGCAGTTCGGCTTGAATGCGGTCCACGGTCTCGACGATATTCGCGCCGGGCTGGCGGGAGATCACCAGGTTGACCCCTGGGGTGTCGCCGGACCAGGCCTGCACGTAGGCGTTTTCCGAGCCGTTGATGACTTTGGCGATATCCCGCAGCTGTACAGGTGCCCCGTCCTTGTAGGACACAATCAGTTGGGCGTAATCCTCGGGGTGGAACAACTGGTCGTTGGTCGAGAGGGTCGACACGCTGTTCTCGCCGTAGATCGCGCCCTTGGCCAGGTTCAGGCTCGATTGCTGGATCGCCAGGCGCACGTCCGCCAGGGTCAGGCCGATGGCCGCGAGTTTATCGGCCGACGCCTGCACCCGGATGGCCGGGCGTTGCTGGCCGGTAATGTTGATCTGGCCGACCCCGTCGATCTGGCTGATCTGCCGGGCCAGCAGGGTTTCCACGTAGTCGCTCAGCTCGGTGCTGGGCATGCTGTCGGAGCTGACGCTGAGGATCAGCACCGGGCTGTCCGCCGGGTTGACCTTCTTCCAGGTCGGCAGGCTAGGCATGTCGCTGGGCAGTTTGCCGGACGCGGTGTTGATCGCCGCCTGCACTTCCTGGGCGGCGGTGTCGATGCTCTTGGTGAGGGTGAATTGCAGGGTCAGCAGGCTGGAGCCCAAGGCACTGCTGGAGGTCATCTGGGTCATGCCGGGGATGGCGCTGAATTGCACCTCCAGCGGCGTTGCCACGGATGAAGCCATGGTGTCCGGGCTGGCGCCGGGCAGCGTGGCACTGACCTGGATCGTCGGAAATTCCGCTTCCGGCAGTGGGGCGATGGCCAGGCGTGGGAAAGCGATCATCCCGAGCAATACCAGCGCGAAGGTCAGCAGCAAGGTGGCGACCGGGTGGTCGACGCACCAGGCCGACGGCGAACGACTGCCACTCATGGCTGCACCTTGGCATCAACGGTCTGGATCACCTGCGGCGGCTCCTTGAGCACATCGACCTGGGCGCCGGCCTTGAGCCGGGACTGGCCGTCGCTGACCAGCACATCGCCGGCCTGCACACCCTGGAGGATGTTCATGTCGCTGTTCTGGTACAGCACCTGCACCGGCACCACCTCAACCTTGTCACCCTTGAGCCGGTACACGAAGTGCGAATCCAGGCCGCGTTGCACCACGGTAGGCGGCACCACCAGGGCATTCTTGTGCAGGGCGGTCTGGATGCGGATCGTCACCAACTGCCCCGGCCAGAGTTTCTGAGCGCCGTTGCTGAACTCGGCCTTGGCGCGGATGGTGCCGGTGGTGCCGCTGATCTGGTTGTCGATCAGGCTCAGGCGGCCCTCACCCAGCAGGTCGCCG
>NZ_JACARK010001058.1:0-1764 GCF_013386655.1 Pseudomonas sp. K5002
CCACCTGGACCACCAACGCCTGGGCTTGCGGCAACAGCGCCGCACCCGCCGCCGTCAGGCTCAGGCGGCGGGTGGTGCGATGCAACAACACCACCGAAAACTGCGCTTCCAACTGGCTGATGCGCTTGGACAGTTGCCCTTTGCTGCAGCCCAGTTGCTGGGCCGCCAAGGTAAAGCTGCCGGCTTCGATCAACACGGCAAACGCGGCGAGGTCATCCATTTCGCTCATGGATTGTTTCCAATTGAAAACCAAAGGTTGCCTATTAGTGCACTTATCCGCGCAAAAAATCACTCTAGACTGAAACCTCACCTACACATCTGGAGGAAGGCACGATGAAAATCCTGTTGATTGGCGCAAGCGGTACCGTGGGTTCGGCGGTGAAGGCAGAACTGTCCCAACGGCATGAAGTGATCAGCATCGGTCGCAAAAGTGGCGACTTCCAGGTCGATATCAGCGACAGCGCCTCGATCCGCAAACTGTTCGAACAGACCGGCAAATTCGACGCACTGATCTGCGCCGCCGGCAGCGTCAACTTCGTGCCCCTGGGCGACATGAGCGAAACCGATTTTGACCTGGGCCTGCAAGACAAGCTGATGGGCCAGGTCAACCTGCTGCTGATTGGCCGCGAGTTCGCCAATGACGGCGCGTCGTTCACCTTCACCAGCGGCATTCTCAACCGCGATCCGATTCGCACCGGTGCTTCGGCTGCCCTGGTCAACGGCGCGCTGGATGCATTCGTGAAAGCCGCTGCGATCGAACTGCCCCGCGGCCTGCGCATCAACTCGGTCAGCCCTACCGTCCTGCTGGAAGCCATGGGCAGCTACGCGCCGTACTTCCGTGGGTACAAACCGGCTCCGGGTGCAGAAGTGGCGTTGGCCTACGCGAAAAGCGTGGAAGGCTTGCAGACCGGGCAGACGTTTATCGTAGGCTGACCAGCCTGAAAAGCCGTCACCGTTGAACCCAGGGCATCCATTTACGGAGCATGTCCTGGGGGACGGAAAACTGTATTTCTCGTGTGTTCAGCACACCCATGACAGTGGCGCCATCACTCACGTTGTAGCCGTCTACGTATGTCGAAACCTGCTTGTTGTAAGCCAGTAAAGTAATTGCAGCCGTGCGGGCCCTGGCCTCCGGGCTCAGCGTGACATTGACCGAAATAAAGTCCGGGCTACTGTCAGGCGTCCTCTTCACGGTGATCGAGATCTCGGTAAAGTCAGTGGCAGAGGAGTACTCCAGCCGCGCCGGTTCACTGCCCAGTGCAGAACCCGTCACCAGTAACAGCCCCCACAGATTCCATCGAATAGTCATCGCGGCTTTCCGAATAAAAGAGAAAGACGTTCCCATGACCGTTCACATCCCTCTATAGGAAAAGTCCCAGCAGGGATGATCGCCCCCGGCACACCTTATTCAACCTGTGTCCCGGGCTTGTGATGCACCGCCAGCCTGCGTAACGTGGCTGCACTTATCAGGAGACCCGATGATGCGTGCCGCCCGTACCCTAGCCTTGTTTGCCCTGCTGCCCCTGTTCGCCGCCTGCCAGATGTTCGATAACGAGCCGGCCAAGCCCTCTCTCGCCGGGATGACCCGCATGCAGGGCGAGTTGACGGCGCAGGGTGACAAACTGCTGTTCCAGCCCTGCAACGACAAACGCAACTACGTGGTCAACGACACCGGTGGCACCAGCATCCTGCAGGAGGCCGCCTCCCTGGCCGGCCAGCAAGGCGCACTGTTTGCCGACCTGCGTGGCAAGTTCTCCGGCGTCG
>NZ_JACARK010001059.1:0-1012 GCF_013386655.1 Pseudomonas sp. K5002
GCCAGGCGCGGTGCCAGCCACAAGGTGGCGAACGAGGCGAGCAGGCCGACGCGCAGTACGCTGGTGGCGGGCGGTGTTTGCTGCTGGCGGGTGGCGGCGGCGATGGTGTCGAGGGCGGGGCGGATCTGGTCGTAGTAGTGTTGGCCGTCTTCGGTCAGATCGATGGCGCGGGTGCGTCGGATAAACAGCGGTTTGCCCAAATGCTGTTCGAGTTTCTGCACTTGATGGCTGAGGGCGCTTTGGGTCACTGACAGCTCGGCGGCGGCCTTGATAAAACTCAAATGCCGGGCCACGGCCTCAAAGGCGCGCAGGGCCAGGAGTGGGGGAAGGTCCTTGTGCAGTGCCACGTCGAACGCTCTGTGTGAGGGGGTGGGATGGGGGGATTTTGCGGGCAAATGCGCGGGATGACATCGATTTTGTTTACGCGGGATTGGCGCAGGACGCATTATTGGGGCATCCAAGCCATTACGTAAGCCAAGCCATGAGTGACGATGACAAGTTGATTGACCTGAATGCCGAACGGGCCAAACGTGTTCATGATCTGAATGACAAGCGACTGAATGAAGTGCGCCAGGCGTTTGAACAGGCGATGCCGTTGGGGAAGCCCAAGAAAAAGCCGAAAAGCAAACCGAAAAAGCGTTGATATAGCCTGCATCGTTTGATGCAGGTCAGTTATTTCCCTTCTTTACGCTCCGTCGCGGGCGACATTGATCCTCGTCAATTTCTTCTTTCGTCTTCTTGGTTAACTTAGCCCTATCGCAACAGGGCAAGTGCAGGAGGCCGGTCATGTTTTTCGATAATGTGGTGTTTGCCGGAGTGCTGACGGTTGGCCTCATGGTGATGTTCTTTGTAGGGTTTGGAATTTTTATCTGGAAAGACGCTAATAAGCGTAAGAGGCCTTAGGTCTTTTCGGATACATGAGCACGCAAGGCATTTTGGGCGACTTCGGTCGCCTTTTTTTTGTTTTGGATTTTTTGATTTGGATTTTTTGATTTGTGTACATATCCGTTGC
>NZ_JACARK010001060.1:0-991 GCF_013386655.1 Pseudomonas sp. K5002
GGGCAGTGCGCTGGTGCTGAGTTATGCGTTGATCACCGGAGCCGGCAGCATCCAGGCGGGCGACCTGTTGATGCTCGGGGCGATTGCCGTGGGTGGCCTGGGTTATGCCGAAGGCGGCCGGTTGGCCAAGGAGATGGGCGGCTGGCAGGTAATCTGTTGGGCGCTGGTGCTGTCGACGCCGGTATTGATCGGGCCGGTGGCCTACCTGGCGCTGCAACACGAAGGGCCGATTTCCATGCGCACCTGGTGGGCGTTTGGTTATGTCTCGTTGTTTTCGCAGTTCCTGGGGTTCTTTGCGTGGTACGCCGGGCTCGCCATGGGTGGCATCGCCCGGGTCAGCCAGATTCAGCTGTTGCAGATCTTTTTCACCATCGCGTTTTCGGCGCTGTTTTTTGGTGAACACATCGAGCCGATTACCTGGCTGTTTGCCTGCGGGGTGATTGTGACGGTGATGTTGGGGCGCAAGACCAGCGTGAAGCCTGCGCCAGCTCCCACATTTTTGATTTGCGTCGCACTCAGGCGAGGTAACCGTCCGCCCGCAGCAGGGTTTCAAGGCAATGTTCGGTGATGTTGTAGAACGCCTTGAGCTCCTGGATTTTCTCCAGGAGTTGAGCGTTGTCCACCGGCTCGGCACGCTTCACCGCCAGGATCATCTTGTTCTTGTTGGTGTGCTCCAACGAGATGAACTCAAACACCTTGGTCTCATAGCCGCACGCTTCAAGGAACAACGCGCGCAAACTGTCGGTGACCATTTCCGCCTGCTGGCCCAGGTGCAGGCCGTATTGCAGCATCGGCTTGAGCAGCGCCGGGCTCTGGATCTGCAGGCGAATCTGCTTGTGGCAGCACGGCGAGCACATGATGATCGACGCACCGGAGCGGATGCCGGTGTGAATCGCGTAGTCGGTGGCGATGTCGCAGGCATGCAGGGCGATCATCACGTCCAGCTCGCTGGGCGCGACGCTGCGCACATCCCCGCACTTGAACACCAGCC
>NZ_JACARK010001061.1:0-244 GCF_013386655.1 Pseudomonas sp. K5002
CGCCAGAACCAGGACATGGCCCGCGATGCAGTGGCGCTGATGACCGATGGCCGCCTGCAGGCCGAGCAAGGGCTGGCATTGGCGGCCGAGGCGGGCACAGTGATCGTCGAGATCCAGGACGGCGCCCAGAAAGTGGTCAGCGCTGTAGGGCAATTCGCCAATCAACTGAGCAGCTAGTCACCCGGGCTCATGCTTGAGGTATCGTAGGTTTTTTTTCCGAGCCTTTCGTCCATGAGCCCTAACC
>NZ_JACARK010001061.1:279-2348 GCF_013386655.1 Pseudomonas sp. K5002
CCAAGGCCTACCGCTTGCTCAACCACGGCCCGACCGTACTGGTCAGCGCCGCGCACAACGGCCAGCGCAACATCATGGCCGCGGCATGGGCGATGCCGCTGGATTTCGAGCCGCCCAAAGTCGCCGTCGTGCTGGATAAGGCCACCTGGACCCGGCAACTGCTCGAAGGCGCCGGCACTTTCGTGCTCAACGTACCGTGTGCGGCCCAGGCCGATATCGTGCAGACCGTGGGCAACACCACCGGCAGCGAGACCGACAAGTTCGCCGCATATGACTTGCAGACGTTCAGCGGCGAACACACCGAAGCGCCGATGCTTGAAGGCTGCGTGGCGTGGCTGGAATGCCGCTTGCTGCCGGAACCGCATAACCAGCAGACCTACGATCTGTTCCTCGCCGAAGTGGTGGCCGCCCAGGCTGATGAGCGCGTATTCAGCGACGGTCGCTGGCATTTCGAAGGGCAGGATGCGCTGCGTACCTTGCACCATGTGGCGGGCGGGCATTTCCTGACGATTGGTGAGCCGATTGATGGGCGACAGCTTTAAGCCCAGTGCCAATTCTTCCGGTACAGCCTGGTTTTGTGGNNTGGAGCGCGAAGCGGTCCCATTGTTTCCTGCCAATACACTTGGTCGGTAGATATACGACTGCTGCGCAGCCGAGCGGGAGCAAGCTCCCTCGCCACAAAGGTTGTGTTACCACTGGGTTTTGCTGAGCGCCTCGGCAAACGCCGTCAACTTCGGCGAGTACTGCCGCGATGGCGGATACACCAGCGATATCGCCCGACTGCGACCGGCAAATTCCTCCAGCAAGGGCACAAGGCGCCCGGCCGCCAGATCTTCCCGCACCGCAAAGTCCATCACCTGGGCGATGCCGAATCCGCCCAGCGCGCCGTCCACCAGCGCATCGCCGATATCAAAGATCAACCGCCCCTCGACACTCACGTCCTGCACCCTGCCATCGAGCATGAACTGCCAGTCCACCAGCCGGCTGGTGCGCAGGTTACGTACGGTCAGGCAATTGTGGTCCTGGAGTTCATCGACGGTTTGCGGCGTACCAAAACGCGCGAGATAAGCCGGGGAGGCGACGGTGACCCAGCGCAGCGGTGGCAGTGCCCGGGCGATCAGGCGTTGGTCCTGGATGTCGCCGGTGCGCAGCAAGGCGTCAAAGCCTTCGTCGACGATGTCCACCAGGCGGTCGGTCATTACCGCTTCAATGCGCAGATCGGGGTATTGCAGGGTCAGCTCGCCGATTACCGGCATCACCACCTTGCGGCCAAACAACGAGGGCGTGCTGATCTTCAGCAAACCGGACGGTGAGGCACGGCGGTCGAGCATTTGCCGCTCGGCTTCGGCCAGTTCCGCCAGCAGCGGCGCGCTGCGTTCATACAGCATCTGCCCGTCGGGCGTGAGGCTGACGCTGCGGGTGTTGCGTTGCAGCAGGCGCACACCCAGCTGGTTTTCCAGCCGGGAAATGGCCCGGGACAAGCCCGATTGGGTCAGCCCCAGGTCTCCGGCGGCGCGAGTGAAACTGCGGGTTTCGGCGACGCGCACCAGCAGGCGAACAGCATTCAGATCCATGATTAAAGTCATTACTGAAAGAGTGATAGGGGTATTTATCATCTGTTGGGCATGAAAGAAACTGGCGCCTCTCATTTTCAGGCAGGACGCTGTGATGTCTTCTTCTCGACCCTCTGGCTGGATGCTGTTGCTGCTGGCAACCGCGCAACTGATCATCGCCCTCGACGCGACCATTGTGTTTGTCGCGCTGCCGCAAATCGGCAGCCACCTGGGGTTTTCTGCCCAGCAATTGCAGTGGGTGGTCAGTGCCTACAGCGTGGCGTTTGGTGGCTTCCTGTTGCTGGGCGGTCGGGCGGCGGACCTGTTGGGCAAGCGGCGCTTGTACATGCTTGGCCAGTCGCTGTATGCGCTGTCTTCCCTGGCGGCGGTGCTCGGTGGCAGCGCCTTGCTGCTGGTGCTGGCGCGGGCGGTGCAGGGTGTGGGCGGGGCGCTGTTGTTCCCGGCCACGCTGGCGCTGATCAACACCCACTACGCCGAAGGGCCCGCGCGTAATCG
>NZ_JACARK010001062.1:0-2432 GCF_013386655.1 Pseudomonas sp. K5002
CCGATGACATCGCCGAGCGCGACCTGACTCTGAGCCGCGCCGAACACCCGGCCCTGGACCCGATCCTGGCGATCCAGAGTTTCTACGTGATGGCCGCCGGTTTGGCAGAGGCCCGGGGCATGGACCCGGACCAACCGCGTCACTTGAGCAAAGTGACCCGCACCCACTGAGTTGATTGCAGCGTTTTCCTGATGAGTACCGTGCCCATGTCCCACAATAATAAAGACCTCACCCTCAGCGCTCCCCTCAGTGGGCCGGTGCTGACCCTGGGCGACGTTCCCGACGAAGTGTTCGCCAGTGGCGCCATGGGCGACGGCATTGCCATCGACCCGCTCAACGATTGCCTGCACGCGCCGTGTGATGGCGTGATCATCCACGTCGCCCGCACCGGGCATGCGCTGACCATTCGCGCCGATAATGGCGCTGAATTGCTGATGCACGTGGGCATCGACACGGTGGAATTGAATGGCGAAGGCTTTGCGCTGCTGGTCAAGCAAGGTGCGCGGGTCAGCAAGGGCCAGGCACTGGTCCAGTTTGACCTGGACCTGATTGCGCGGCAGTGCAAAAGCCTGGTCAGCCTGATCATCCTGACCAACAGCGAGCTGTTTGAGCTACGGCCGATCACCTTGAAAACAGTGAAGGTCGGCGAGCCGCTGCTGCATGTGGTTGCACGGTTGGCCGGTGCAGCGAAAGTGATTGATGAGTCGGTCACCGAAGCCAGCGCGACTATTCGCATCACCCATCGTGGCGGCCTGCATGCGCGCCCCGCTGCCTTGATCCGCAAGACTGCACAGGCATTCAGCAGCCAGTCGCAGCTGCATTTCGCTGGCAAGTCGGCTTCGTGCGACAGCCTGATCGGCTTGATGGGCCTGGGGATTGGTGAGCAGGACGAGGTGCAGGTCACCTGTCGTGGCAAGGATTGTGAAGCCGCGCTGCAAGCACTGATCGCTGCGCTGTCGGTGGAAGTTGGCGAAGCGCATCACGCTCCAGTGGCCGTCGCCCCACGCCGCGCGAATACCGAAGCCGGAGTACTGCAAGGCGTGTGTGCCGCGCCGGGGTTGGTCTGCGGCCCGTTGTTCCGCCTGAACGGAATCGAGCTGCCGGTGGACCCGGGCAACAACGTGCCGGATGAACAATTGCAGCACCTGGACAGTGCCCTGGAACAGGTGCGTAGCGAAATCCGCCACACCCTGGACCAGGCCCGTCTGCGCAAGGATGTGGAGGAAGAAGAGATCTTCGCCGCCCACCTGGCCCTGCTGGAAGACCCTACGTTGCTGGAGGCCGCCACCGCCGCCATCGAACAGGGCAGCGCCGCCACTCACGCCTGGCGCGATGCGATCCAGGCCCAATGCGCGGTGCTGCTGGCACTGGGTAAACCGCTGTTCGCCGAACGCGCCAACGACCTGCGCGACTTGCAGCAACGCGTGCTGCGGGCGTTGCTGGGCGAGGCCTGGAATTTTGATTTGCCGGCCGGCGCTATCGTCTCGGCCCATGAGCTGACCCCATCGGATCTGCTGCAACTGAGCAATCAACACGCCGCCGGTATCTGCATGGCCGAAGGCGGCGCGACGTCTCATGTGGCGATTCTGGCGCGGGGTAAAGGCTTGCCGTGCGTGGTTGCACTGGGCACTGAATTGCTTGATGTGCCCCAAGGCCAGCGCGTGGTGCTGGATGCCGCCAACGGCCGCCTGGAGCTGACGCCGGATGATGCGCGCCACGCCCATGTTCACCAGTTGCGCGATGCACAGAAACTGCGGCGCCAACAGCAGCACGCGGAGGCTCAAGGCACCGCCAGCACTCAGGATGGCGTGCGTATTGAAGTGGCCGCGAATGTCGCCTCCAGCGTCGAAGCCCAACTGGCCTTCGAGAATGGCGCCGATGGCGTCGGCC
This sequence comes from Pseudomonas sp. K5002, assembly GCF_013386655.1. Classification (NCBI taxonomy): domain Bacteria; kingdom Pseudomonadati; phylum Pseudomonadota; class Gammaproteobacteria; order Pseudomonadales; family Pseudomonadaceae; genus Pseudomonas; species Pseudomonas sp. K5002. Next base: position 1,891 of record NZ_JACARK010001062.1, read on the forward strand.
TGCTGCGCACAGAATTTCTCTTCGTCGACCGCCGCAGCGCGCCCGACGAGCAAGAGCAGCGCCAGGCCTACCAAGCCGTACTGGATGCCATGGGCGACAAATCAGTGATCATCCGCACCATCGACGTCGGCGGCGACAAGCAACTCGACTACCTGCCGCTGCCGTTCGAGACCAACCCGGTGCTGGGCCTGCGGGGCATTCGCATGGCCCAGGTACGCCCGGAACTGCTGGACCAGCAACTGCGTGCCCTTCTCCAGGTCAGCCCGCTGGAACGTTGCCGCATCCTGCTGCCAATGGTCAGCGAAGTCGACGAACTGCTGCACATTCGCCAGCGCCTCGATGAACTGTGCGCCGAGCTGGAACTGACCCAACGCCCGGAACTGGGGGTGATGATCGAAGTGCCCGCGGCGGCGCTGATGGCCGAACAACTGGCGGAGCACGCGGACTTTCTGTCCATCGGCACCAATGACCTGTCCCAGTACACCCTCGCCATGGACCGCGACCACGCCGGCCTCGCCGCCCGGGTCGATGCCATGCACCCG
>NZ_JACARK010001063.1:0-1111 GCF_013386655.1 Pseudomonas sp. K5002
GGTTCGGGTAACGCAGCCGGGTTTGCGCCAGGTGGCCGCGGGAGCCGTTGACCAGCACATCGTGCCCCGCCGCCAGCCACTCATCGATTTCCCGCGGGATGCCATAGGACCACCCGATGGCGTGCCAGCTGAGGGCAAATGCGCCCTCGGCCTCCATTGCGGCAAACTGCGCCGGGCTCCCCCCCTGTGCCGCTTCGCCCACCGCTTCCGCCGAGCGGGTGATGACCCGCCGCACAATGCGGCAGCCACGCTCGGCCAGACGCGGTCGTGCGGCATCCAGCAGGCTGTCCTTGCCCGAACCCGATGGTCCGATGAGATAGATCAACCTGCCTGCCATCAAAACACCCTCTTCGCTTGTCGCCACACTTGTTGGACCACGGGCAGTCCGTCTTGGCTTTTTTTGGCTTGCACCAGGTCGGCCCGCAGACCGATAGCGATTTCGCCGCGATCACTCAGGCCCGCCGCGTGCGCGGGCGCCAGGCTGATCATCCTGACCGCCCGAGAAAGGTCGCCGCCGTCCTGTTGATTGGCCAGCACGAACGCCGCCTGCAACAGGCTGGCCGGGTAGTAGTCACTGGAAAGTATATCCAGCAATCCTTCGGCGGCCAGGCCGGCGGCGGCCACATTACCCGAGTGGGACCCGCCACGCACCACGTTCGGCGCGCCCATCAGAACTTTCATGTTCAGTTGCCGGCAGCCACGGGCCGCCTCCAGGGTGGTGGGGAATTCGGCGATGGTCATGCCATAGCGCGCCGACTCCTCCACATGCGCCAACGTCGCATCGTCATGGCTGGCCACCGACAGGCCGCGTTCCAGGCAATGCTCGACGATCGCGGCGCGGTAGCGGTCGCTGTACTCCCTGGAGTTGGCCATTTGCAGCTTGATGAACGCGTCCATGGTCTCGTCGTTCAGGTGGTACTTGCCCATGTAGTACTCACGGTACTTGGATTCAAGCACGAACTGGCGCTGGCCCGGCGAGTGGTCCATCACTGACACCAACTGCACCAACGGGTTTTCCACCAGGTCGCGGAACACGCTCAGGGTGTCGGGGTGGCACAGCTCGCAGCGCAGGTGCAGGTGGTGTTCGGCGCGGGTCAGGCCGGCGCTTTCT
>NZ_JACARK010001064.1:0-1309 GCF_013386655.1 Pseudomonas sp. K5002
GCCAGCCATCCTGGCGCTGCGCCGGGCTCAGGGCATCCGGCTGGTTGTCCTGGATATCACCCTGGCAACGCACCAGGCAGGCATGGCAGCTGCCGGCGCGGCAACTATAAGGCACGGCCACGCCCGCCTGGTTCAGGGCATCCAGCAGGTTGCTGCCGGCGGCTACCGACCAGTGGCGTTCACCGACGTGAAGTTCAGGCATCAAGGGTCTCGGATCAAAAAGGCGTCTACAGGGAATCACGCCCCGTAGAGTTTGACCATAGTCGGGTGTATCGGCCACCGTGGCGGGTTATACTGCCGCGCCTTTTTAGCGTCGCGCCTGCACCACTTTGGCGTGCCTTGGAAAGGTGGCTTCAGCCGACCGATGCAACACTGACGCCACCTTTATTGAATGTTCCCTTATAGAGGAGCGCGACTCATGACCGTGATCAAGCAAGACGACCTGATTCAGAGCGTTGCCGACGCCCTGCAATTCATTTCCTACTACCATCCCGTTGACTTCATCCAGGCGATGCACGAGGCCTACCTGCGCGAAGAATCGCCAGCGGCCCGTGACTCCATGGCTCAGATCCTGATCAACTCGCGCATGTGTGCCACCGGCCACCGCCCGATCTGCCAGGACACCGGGATTGTCACCGTATTTGTACGTGTAGGCATGGACGTGCGCTGGGATGGCGCCACCATGAGCCTGGACGACATGATCAACCAAGGCGTGCGCCAGGCCTACAACCTGCCGGAAAACGTCCTGCGGGCTTCGATCCTCGCCGACCCGGCCGGTGCGCGTAAAAACACCAAGGACAACACCCCTGCCGTGATCCACTACTCCATCGTCCCGGGTAACACCGTGGAAGTGGACGTGGCCGCCAAGGGCGGTGGTTCCGAGAACAAGTCGAAAATGGCCATGCTCAACCCGTCCGACTCGATCGTCGACTGGGTGCTCAAGACCGTTCCGACCATGGGCGCCGGCTGGTGCCCACCGGGCATGCTTGGCATCGGCATCGGCGGCACCGCCGAGAAAGCCGCGGTAATGGCCAAGGAAGTGTTGATGGAGTCCATCGACATCCACGAGCTGAAGAAGCGCGGCCCGTCCAACCGTATCGAAGAGATGCGCCTGGAGCTGTTCGAGAAGGTCAACCAACTGGGCATCGGTGCCCAGGGCCTGGGTGGCCTGACCACCGTGCTCGACGTGAAAATCATGGACTACCCGACCCACGCGGCTTCGCTGCCGGTGTGCATGATCCCCAACTGCGCCGCCACCCGTCACGCGCACTTCGTGCTCGACGGTTCGGGCCCTGCATCGCTCGAAGCG
>NZ_JACARK010001065.1:0-3195 GCF_013386655.1 Pseudomonas sp. K5002
CACCCGCGCGCCGCCCCCGCCGCCGACGCGGCCGACAGCCTGGAATACGGCCACGCTCGCCTGGGCGTCGACCAGGTCGGTGCGGGCGGCTTCGACAACCTGGCATTGATGAGCAACGGCCTGTTGAGTTTCGACGGCGATGTGTCCTTGAACATGGGCCAGAGCCTGCGCCTGTACAGCGGTGCCTTCAACCTCAGTGAGGGCGCGGCAGCCAATGCCCGGGTGAATCTGTCGGCACCGTCTCTGCTGCTGTCCGGCATGGATTCGCCGGCCCGGGAGTTCTACGTGAACCCGGTGTCGGTGTTGCCGTTACCCTCGCTGCGCGCCACCGAGGCGCAGTTCAATGCCAGCGGCAGCTTGATCGATGTGCGCGGCAGCGTGTTGTTTGGCAGCAAGGGCAAACTGCGCCAGGCCGACGACAGCCTGATCGGCCTTGAGCGTCGCGGCTTTGATCAGGTCAACCTGACCAGCCAGGGCGATCTGCGCTTCCTGGCGGGTGCGAACCCGGACGGCGTGGCCTTGAGGGTCAGCACCCAGTTATTGACCCAGGGCGACATGACCTTGCGGGCGGCGCAGTTGTATCCGGCCACGGAGGTCGGTGCGCGGGTCATTGCCGGCTACCTGAGCGAATTCAACAGCCTCAACATCACGTTCGACCCGCTGCGCACCCTGACCATTGGCCGTACCGGCAACACGGATGCCGCGGTGCCTTACTCGGCATTCGGGCGCCTGCAACTGGGCGCCGCGACGGTGCGGCAGGGCGGTGTGGTGCGGGCGCCCCTGGGGTTGATCGATATCGGCAGCATGGGCAGCAGCCAGGTGCATTTGCTGCCGGGCAGCGTGACCTCGGTGAGCGGCAGGGGCCTGGTGCTGCCGTATGGCGGCACCCTGGACGGGCAGGTCTATAAGTACAACGGCAAGACCGTGACGTTTGTCGGCCAGGGCGGGCTGGTCAACCAGGACGCGGAACTCAGCGTCGGGGTGATTCTCGGCGGCCAGTCGGTGCAGGTGCAGCCTGAGGCTACCCTGGACCTGTCGGGCGGCGGCGAATTGCTGGGGGCCGGTTTCGTTTCCGGGCGCGGAGGCTCTACGGATGCGCGCTACAGCCCACTGGTGCAGTTTGGTGCCAATGGCGGTTTTGTGTTGCCGGGCCTGGGCACCAACCCGATTTACGCCATCGTGCCCGGGGTGCAGCCTGGCGCGGCGCCGGTGGCACCGGAGAAAGGCGCAGTCGATCCGTTGGTGGGCCAGCAGGTCNNGCCTTGATGCCCGGCGCTTTCCGCGTCGAGATCAACGGCCTGGCCGGGCTCGGCAGTGATGCCGCCACCCAGCGGATGCGCAATGGCTCCTGGTCCACCGCCGGGCGCTTGTCCATCGCCAACACCGGGATCGGCAACAGCGTTGCCAGCCAGTTGATTTTGACCTCGGCCGATACCTTGCGTCGCTATTCCCAATACAACGAAACCAGCTACGCCCAGTTCGCCATGGCCGACGCCGCGAAACAGGGTGTGCCACGCCCGATGCTCGCCGTCGACGCCAAGACCCTGAAACTGGCCTTGCGGCCAGGGGGCGGCGCTGATGCGTTTTCGTTCCAGGGCATAGGCCGTTTTGAGGCCGCGGCGGGTGGCTATGGCGGCGCGGTGGCGGTGATTGATCCAGGCAAGCTGGGTATTGAAGTCGTCGCGGCGGGCAGTTCCGCAACCAGCGGTTTTTCCGGCATTACCTTCAACGATGAGAGCCTCAACGCCTTGGGAACCTCGCGTTTGATGGTGGGGGGGATGACGGCAGTTACGTATGGCCAGTCCGGGAATTACATCGTCCTGGCTGGCGGTACGAGTCGGGCCAACAGCACCGTCACGCTTCGGGAAGGTGTGACGCTCGCAGCGCCGGAAGTCTTTTTGTTGAGTGACACCAACGCGATCGTCCTGGAGCAGGGCGCATCCATCAACACCATCGGCCGTGGCAAAGCCAGCTACGACGCTCGTGACGGTTTTATCTACAAAGTCACCAATATGCTGGCGGCGTCCAACGGCTTGCTCAATGTCATTGCATCCAATACGACGGTGCCCAGCGGCGGGATCAGCATCGGTGTGTGTGACACGGGCCTGTGCAGCGGGCAAACCGGGCTGTACTCCGAAGGCAGCATCGTGGCGTTGACCAACAATACCTTCCAGTTGGGCGACCAGGTGCGCTACGGCACCCGTCACCTCAACCTGGGGGTCAACACCATTAACCTCGGCAGCGCCCAAGCCCTGGCCGCTGCCGCTGTGGCCAATCAGTTGCCGGCCGGCCTGACACTCACCCAGGCGCTTCTTGATCGCCTGCTCAAAGGTGATTCACAGTTCGGTGCGCCGGCCCTGGAAACCCTGCAGCTCTCGGCGCGGGACAGTTTCAACTTCTACGGCAGTACCTCCCTGGACACCTATGACCCACTGACGGGTAAATCGCGGCTGAGCAACCTGATGCTTGCCACTCCGGCGATCTACGGTGCCGGTGGCGCTGGCGACGTGGCCAACATTCATACCGCCAACCTGATCTGGCAGGGCGCGACCACCCCACCGGGCTCGGTGATCGCCGGCGGGGCGGGCACTGGCAGCGGGCGCCTGGATATCAACGCCGAGCGTATTGAGTTCGGCTACGGCGCCTTTGCCCAGACCAACACCGTGAGCAGTTTCGATCGCCTGGCTTTGGGCTTTGCCAGCGTGAACCTCAATGCCAGCGAGCGCATTACCGCCAACCACAAGGGCAGCCTCTCGGTGTATCAGAGCCAGGGCGCCTATGATCCGGTGAAGGGCTTCCAGTACAGCGGCGGCGACCTGAATATCCTCACCCCGCTGATGACCGGCGAAGCCGGTTCGGTGAACCGCATGACCGCAGGTGGGGCGATTGATATTGCAGCGTCCGTGGGGGCGCGTGGCAAGGCCGACGGCCAGGGCGCCGAACTGTCCCTGCAAGGCGACAGCATTCGCCTGGCCACGGCGGTAGTGCTGCCCAGCGGTAAAATCAGCCTGGGCGCCCGGGGTGATGTGGTGCTGACGGATGCGGCGTTGATCGACGTGGCCGGTGGCGCCACTGTGTTCAACGATGTGACCCAGTACGGCGCGGGCGGCACGGTGCTGCTGGACAGCCGCAGCGGCAACATACTGCAGGCTGCCGGCTCGACCATCGACCTCTCGGCCAAAAACAACCAGGCCG
>NZ_JACARK010000107.1:0-7098 GCF_013386655.1 Pseudomonas sp. K5002
AGGGCCAGCAGGTTGGTTTGCTGGGAAATGCTGGTGATCACTTCCAGAATCTGCCCGATGTTCACTGTCTTGCTGTTAAGCGCTTCGATATTGGTGCTGGAGGCGCTGATCATCTGCGACAACTGGTTCATCGCCTTGATATTGCGTTCCACCACTTGCTGACCGTCTTCGGCCAAGTGCCGGGCATCGCTGGCCTGGTTGGAGGCCTGTGCGGCGTTGCGGGCGATTTCCTGGGCGGCGGCCCCCAGCTCGTTGATCGCGGCCGCGACGCTGTTGGTCCGGTTGGCCTGCTCGTCGGAATTGACCATCGAGGAATTGGAGGCGCTGACCACCCGCAGGGCCACTTCATTGACCTGCTCGGTGGCCGAGGAAACTTCGCGAATCGAGGTGTGAATCCGCTCCACGAAACGATTGAAAGCGCTGCCAAGCACGCCGAATTCGTCGTGGTTCTGGATGGTCAGGCGGCGGGTCAGGTCGCCTTCACCGTCGGCGATGTCTTCCATGGCGCGGGTCATGACGTGTAGTGGCTGCAGGAGGATGCGAATCAGCATGCCCAGCAGGGCGATGATGATGACCACGGCGATGATCGTGGCGATGATCGCCGAGGTGCGGAATTCGCTGAGCATGGCGAAGGATTTATCTTTATCCACCGACAGGCCGAGGTACCAGTTCACCGAGGGCAGGCCCTTGATCGGGGTAAAGGTGACGATACGTGTCTTGCCGTTTACCTCGACTTCACTGAAGTCGCTGCTGATTCGGGGGGTGTTGTTCGGATAGACGTCGGCCAGGGTTTTCATCACCAGGCCCTTGTCCGGGTGTACCAGCACTTTGCCGTCGGCACTGACCAAGAAGGCATAACCCATGCCGCCGAAGTTCAGGGCACCGATGTTGTCTACCAGGGTTTGCAGGCTCAGGTCGCCGCCCACCACGCCGACACTCTGGCCGGCCTTGCTGCTGGGGGTGGCGATGGAGATGATCAACTGGCCGGTGGCCGCGTCAATGTAGGGTTCGGTCAGGGTTGAGCCGTTGCTGCCCTGCGCGCCCTTGTACCAGGGGCGTACCCGTGGGTCGAAGCCGTCGGGCATCTTGGTATCGGGGCGGATGACGAAGCCGCCCTTGCTGTCGCCAAGGTACGTGGCCATGAACGAGGACGTCAGGGCCTTCTGTTCCAGAAGGCTGGCGACGCTGGTTGAATCCGGGTTGATGGCGATGTTCTGTGCGGCGCTTTCTATCAGCACAATGCGCCCGGTAAGCCAGGTCTGGATGTTGCTGGCAGTGACATCGCCCATTTCATGCAGGTAGTTGTTCAGGTCGTCGCGAATCGCATTACGCTGCAAGTAGTCGTTGTAGAGGGTAAACAACGCAAAGGCGGCAATGACGACAAGAGCGGCGGCAAGCAGGATTTTATGGCTGAAACGCAGATTTTTATTCATGGCTTGTGGGGTCCGCTATGGTCTTAATATCCGATGCACGTCCTTCTGGGACGCGCGGAATGGCTGCGTCAAAAAAAGTGTGATATTTCCATCTGCTCCTGCAGGAATTATCCGGCCTGTTTTTCCAAGACTTTTTGGGTCTCTCGCTTTATCTGTATCGACCATTCAGCGCCAAAGATTAACCATGGGTGACAAAATGCCTGACTCCTCGCAACTCATTATTGGTGCAGATCTTCAGGGCCAGCCGATTGCCCAGTCGATGCGCCTGGCCAACCGCCACGGCCTGATCGCAGGCGCCACCGGCACCGGCAAGACCGTGACCTTGCAGCGCCTGGCGGAAGCCTTCAGCGACGCCGGCGTCGCGGTATTTGCCGCCGATATCAAGGGTGACCTGTGTGGCCTGGGCGCTGCGGCCAACCCTCAGGGCAAGGTCGCCGAGCGCATAGCCGGCATGCCTTTCCTTAATTACACGCCCAAGGCGTATCCGGTGACGTTGTGGGATATCCACGGCCAGTCCGGTCATCCGTTGCGCACCACCATGAGTGAAATGGGCCCGCTGTTGCTCGGCAGCCTGTTGGAGCTCACCGACAGCCAGCAATCGGCCCTCTACGCAGCCTTCAAGGTGGCCGATCGTGAAGGCCTGTTGTTGCTGGACCTCAAGGACCTCAAGGCGCTGCTGAACCATTTGCGCTATCACCCGGAGTTGCTCGGGGAAGACGCGGCCTTGATGACCACCGGTTCCAGCCAGGCGCTGTTGCGGCGCCTGGCGGTGCTGGAGCAGCAGGGTGCCGAAGCGTTGTTCGGCGAGCCGGCGCTGCAACTCGAAGACATCCTGCAACCGGCCAGTGACGGCCGCGGGCGTATTCATCTATTGGACGCCAGCCGGCTGGTGCATGAGGCGCCGAAGGTCTACGCGACCTTCCTGCTTTGGCTGTTGGCCGAACTGTTCGAGCAACTGCCGGAACGTGGCGATGCCGACAAGCCGCTGCTGGCGCTGTTTTTCGATGAGGCGCATCTGTTGTTTGCCGACACCCCCAAGGCCCTGCAGGATCGCCTGGAGCAAGTGGTGCGGCTGATTCGCTCGAAAGGCGTCGGTGTGTATTTCGTCACCCAGTCTCCCGGGGACTTGCCGGACACCGTGCTGGCGCAACTCGGCTTGCGCATCCAGCACGGGCTGCGGGCGTTCACCACCAAGGAGCAGAAGTCCCTGCGGGCGGTGGCCGATGGTTTCCGGCCCAATCCGGCATTTGATGCGCTGGCGGTGCTGACCGAGTTGGGTACAGGTGAGGCATTGGTGGGAACCTTGCAGGAAAAGGGGACGCCTGAAGTAGTCCAACGCGTACTGGTAGCACCGCCGCAATCGCGGATCGGGCCACTGAGCGAAGCTGAGCGGGCAGCACTGATTGCCAGTTCGCCATTGCAGGGGCGTTATGACAAGCCGATTGACCGTGAGTCGGCGTACGAAGTGCTGATGGCGCGCAAGGACTTGGGCCCGCAAGAGGATTCGACGCCCGCCGCTGAAGAGCCAAGCTTTACCGACAAGGCCGGTGCGTTCCTCGGTACTACGGCAGGCAAGGCACTGAAATCGGCGATGCAACAGGCGGCCAATCAGATGGGCCGGCAGTTGGTGCGCGGGTTACTGGGGTCTTTGTTAGGCGGCAGCAAACGTAAATAACGATGGGATCAAATGTGGGAGCGGGCTTGCTCGCGAAAGCGGTGGATCAGTCAATATATCCAGTGACTGACACGCCACCTTCGCGAGCAAGCCCGCTCCCACACTTGGTTCTGCGCCGGGTCTCAGGTTTTGGGTTTGGCGTGAGCGGCCAGCCGCTCCAGCGCAGCGCGTAAGTTCGGATCGGTAATCCCGTCTGCCGTGGCCTGAATGGTTTCGGCGGCGATTTCCGACAAATCCATCGTGTGCCCCACCGCACCTTGCGGCACTGTCGGCGGTTGCACCTTGAACTGGATGCGCGTCAGGCTGGCGAATTCGTCGAAGGCCATCAATTGGCGCTGCAAACGTTTCTGCTGGTAGCGCAGGCGCGTCGCCCAATGGCCGTCGGTGACGATCAGCAGCAGATTGCCCTCGCGCCACGAGGCCACATGGCAGTGTTCGCGGGCGGCGGGCTGCAGTTGGCTTTCTACCAGGCGTTGCAGATGACCAAGGCGTTGCGCATGGCCGAAGATGGCTTTTAAAGGCTTGGCTTCGCGAAGCAACACGGCGGGAGCTCGGGCCGTAAGAGGGCGAAATGCCATGACTAGACACCTTAAGTAACAGAGAGGCCATGGTAGCAGAAAGCGTCTGCGACACCGCCGCCATTGCATTACCGGCAGTTTATCCATTAAATCAACGAGTAACTTATTACCCGAATGGGTTGAAGTTCAGCAAAAAGCCCTTATTTTAAACAAGCCCTCCAAGAGCGCCGTGCCAGCATCGTGGAATAACGCCACTTTCCTCACCCACGTTTCCGGGTAGAATGCTCGTTCGCATGCGGCCGTGAGGGCTGCTCGGGCGACTCACGGGGCGCCCTCCATCCCTATGTGTGGAAGAACCTGCCGATATGTTTGCGCCTTTGTTAAAGAAACTTTTTGGAAGCAAGAATGAGCGCGAAGTCAAACGCATGCTCAAGACGGTGCAGCTGGTCAATGCCTTCGAAGAGCAGATGGTTGCCCTTTCGGACGAGCAATTGCGCGCCAAGACCGAAGAGTTCAAGGCCCGCATAGCCAAAGGTGAAACCCTCGACAAGCTGCTTCCCGAAGCCTTTGCGGTCGCCCGTGAAGCCGGTAAGCGTGTCATGGGCATGCGCCACTTCGACGTCCAGTTGATCGGCGGCATGACCTTGCATGAAGGCATGATTGCCGAAATGCGTACCGGTGAAGGCAAGACCCTGGTAGCTACCCTGGGCGTTTACCTCAACGCATTGTCCGGCAAGGGCGTGCACGTTGTGACGGTGAACGACTACCTCGCCCGCCGGGATGCCAACTGGATGCGTCCGCTGTACGAATTCCTCGGCCTGACCGTCGGCGTTGTCACGCCGTTCCAGCCGCCGGAAGAGAAGCGCGCCGCCTACGCTGCCGACATCACCTACGGTACCAACAACGAATTCGGTTTCGACTACCTGCGCGACAACATGGCGTTCAGCATGGAAGAAAAATTCCAGCGCGAACTCAATTTTGCCGTGATCGACGAAGTCGACTCCATCCTGATCGACGAAGCCCGTACCCCGCTGATCATCTCCGGTCAGGCCGAGGACAGCTCGCGCCTGTACACCGAGATCAACAAGCTGATCCCGCGCCTTGAGCAACACATCGAGGAAGTGGAAGGCGTGGTGACCAAAGAAGGTCACTTCACCATCGACGAGAAGACCCGCCAGGTCGAACTCAACGAAGCCGGTCACCAGTTCGTCGAAGACATGCTGACCCAGATCGGCCTGCTGGCCGAAGGCGAGAGCCTGTACTCGGCGCACAACCTGGGCCTGTTGACCCACGTGTATGCCGGCCTGCGCGCCCACAAGCTGTTCCATCGCAACGTTGAATACATCGTGCAGGACGGCCAGGTCGTACTGGTCGACGAACACACCGGTCGTACCATGCCGGGTCGCCGTTTGTCGGAAGGCCTGCACCAGGCGATCGAAGCCAAGGAAGTCCTGAACATCCAGGCTGAAAGCCAGACCCTGGCCTCGACCACCTTCCAGAACTACTTCCGTCTGTACAACAAACTGTCCGGCATGACCGGTACAGCCGACACCGAAGCGTTCGAATTCCACCAGATCTACGGTCTGTCGGTGATGGTTATCCCGCCGAACAAGCCGCTGGCGCGTAAAGACTTCAACGACCTGGTGTTCCTGACCGCCGACGAGAAATACGCTGCAATCGTCGCCGACATCAAGGAATGCATGGCCCAGGGCCGTCCAGTGCTGGTGGGTACTGCCACCATCGAAACTTCCGAGCACATGTCCAGCTTGCTGGCCAAGGAAGGCATCGAGCACAAGGTCCTCAACGCCAAGTTCCACGAAAAAGAAGCCGAGATCATTGCCCAGGCCGGTCGCCCGGGCGCACTGACCATCGCCACCAACATGGCCGGTCGTGGTACCGACATCCTGTTGGGCGGTAACTGGGAAGTGGAAGTTGCGTCCCTGGACAACCCGACCCCTGAGCAGATCGCGCAGATCAAGGCCGACTGGCAGAAGCGCCACCAGCAAGTGCTGGAGTCCGGCGGCTTGCAGGTGATCGCGTCCGAGCGTCACGAATCGCGCCGTATCGACAACCAGTTGCGTGGTCGTGCCGGTCGTCAGGGTGACGCCGGTTCCAGCCGTTTCTACCTGTCCCTGGAAGACAGCCTGATGCGCATCTTCGCCTCGGATCGGGTGAAGAACTTCATGAAAGCCCTGGGCATGCAGTCCGGTGAAGCGATTGAACACCGCATGGTGACCAACGCCATCGAGAAAGCTCAGCGCAAGGTAGAAGGCCGTAACTTCGACATTCGTAAGCAACTGCTCGAGTTCGATGACGTCAACAACGAACAGCGTAAAGTGATTTATCACATGCGTAACAGTTTGTTGGCCGCCACCAACATCGGCGAGACCATTGCCGATTTCCGCCAGGACGTGCTCAACGCCACCGTCAGCGCCCATATCCCGCCACAGTCCCTGCCTGAGCAGTGGGATGTTGCCGGCCTGGAAGCTGCGTTGAAGAGCGACTTCGGTGTCGATTTGCCGGTCCAGCAATGGCTCGACGAAGACGACCACCTGTACGAAGAAACCCTGCGCGAGAAGCTCATGACCGAGCTGCTGGCCGCGTACAACGAGAAAGAAGAGCAGGCGAGTGCCGAAGCACTGCGCACCTTCGAGAAGCAAATCGTACTGCGTGTGCTGGACGACCTGTGGAAAGACCACCTGTCGACCATGGACCACCTGCGTCACGGCATCCACTTGCGTGGCTACGCCCAGAAGAACCCGAAGCAGGAGTACAAGCGCGAGTCGTTCACGCTGTTCTCCGAACTGCTGGATTCGATCAAGCGCGATTCGATTCGTGTGCTGTCCCACGTTCAGGTGCGTCGCGAAGACCCGATCGAGGAAGAAGCCCGCCTGCGTCAGGAAGCCGAGGCACTGGCTGCGCGCATGCAGTTCCAGCACGACGAAGCGCCTGGTCTTGAGGCTCCGGAAGTATTGGGCGAAGAGGTCGATGTGGCCCTGGCCCAGGCCCCGGTGCGCAACGAACAGAAGCTGGGCCGCAACGAACTGTGCTGGTGCGGTTCGGGCAAGAAGTTCAAACACTGCCACGGCGAAATCAACTAAGATTTTCGCCTGACGCTGCAACACCCCCGCGCCGCGACCGGCATCAGCCGTCGCGGCGTTTTGCCATTTCGTTACCGTCGATAGCGACGGGGTACACACCCAATATTTTTAGGAGCGCATTCATGGCTGTTGGTCTTGGTCCTTTGCCCACGTTGCACCCGGTTGCCGGTTTTGAACTCGGTATCGCTTCGGCGGGCATCAAGCGCCCGGGGCGCAAGGATGTGGTGGTGATGCGCTGTGCCGAAGGCTCGACCGTCGCGGGTGTGTTCACCCTGAACGCGTTTTGCGCCGCGCCCGTGATTCTGGCCAAGCAGCGTGTCGAAGGCCCGGTGCGTTACCTTTTGACCAACACCGGCAATGCCAACGCCGGG
>NZ_JACARK010001066.1:0-1599 GCF_013386655.1 Pseudomonas sp. K5002
AGCCGCACCGGCTTCATTGAGTTACAGCCACACGTTCAGCAGGCGCGCGCCACGGGCATTGCCGTCGGCGAACACCTGGCCGTTGCTGCTGAGGAAGCTTTGCCCGGCGCTGCCCATGTCAAAGAACTGCCCGCGCAGGAACACGCTCATGCCGGCGGTGGCCTGGCTGATGGGTTGCTGGCTGATGAGGGTCAGGCGGTGCCAGGCTTCGCCTTCGCTGAGCTCTTCGGGCTTGAGGCTGATCTCGGCTGGCGTCGACACGCTTTTGAAGCCGCGCCACGGCTTGTCCCAGGTCTCGCGGCCAATCACGAAGGCCGGCACCGCCACCAACTGGGCGCCTTGCTCGTTGAGCTTGCGGTAGTTGTCCGGGTACCAGCTGTCGCTGCCGATCAGGATGCCCAGGCGCCCGGCCGGGGTATCGACCACGCTGACGCTGTTTTCATCGCCCGGCTCAATAAAGCCGCGCTCGTCAAAAATCGGATACAGCTGGCGTTGCGGCTGGCCCAGCGGCAAGCCATCGCGGTCGAAGACCACACTGGTGTTGTACAGCGCGCCATGACCGATCTGTAGCTGGCCCTGGCTGACGCTCGGGTTGGGCAGGGCAATGGAGCCGGCCACCAGGGTCACGCCGAATTCCTTGGCCAGGCCACCGAACAGCACTTGATAGTCGCGGGCCATGGCCGGGGCCTTCATACGCAGGTAGGCGTCGTCGATGCGGTCGTCACCCTTGGCGCTGATCAAGGCCCGCAGGAACAGCAGCGGGTTGCTCGCCGACAACCAGTTCATCGCTTCCTTGAGGTTGGTGGCCTGGTACAGCTCGTTCTTTTCGCCGCTGACCATCAGCCAGGTGCCGATATGTTCCGGCAGTACCACGATGGTCTTGTCGTTGATCAGGCCTTGGTCACGGGCGTTTTGCAGATAGGCCGCCAGCTTGAGGTGCAGGCGTTCCAGGCTCTGGTAGTCGGCGGGGAACAGTTCCGGCTGGATGCCCAGCAGGTTGCCGCGGTCGGCGGGCACGCCCTGGTCGACGGCCAGGTTGATCCGCAGGTCGGACAGGTAATGGCCCACGGGGCGCTCCTGGGTCCAGACCAGATAGGCGGAAACGGCGGCGACCAGGGCCATGATGAGGGTGAAGCCAAGAAGTTTACGCATGGGGCAAATGACAACGGACCGTGTGCTGGGTTTGCATTTTCTCTCAAATTTCTGGGCTGGGTACGAAAAACCGTGGTTTGGCACGAAAATCTCAAAAGCCTTGAGTGCGTGTTTTCGCCGCGGCCCTGATCTTTCCAGGGTCGACAGTAACGGGTTGTGACCACAGGTGCACGCGCGCTGGTCAATGCCGTGGGATGTTACTCGTGCGCGCACCAGCTTCTGGCAGATTGTTACTTTGTGCCTCAATACCGTGCGCAAGTTCCTCGCCAAGGTTGATTCGCGCGATGGGTTCGCGGAGGGCTGGCCGCGCAACTCAGGTGTTTCAGCGCCTTACAGGCCTCTCTGTTCAACGACGCGTCGAGTTGGCAACAACCTTGCATATGCTTGTATGTACAAGTAAAGATGTGTGCGTAAGAGTCCATGAACATCCTCTTCGCACCCATCAAT
>NZ_JACARK010001067.1:0-481 GCF_013386655.1 Pseudomonas sp. K5002
CCCGCCGATAATCGCAACCGCATGTGGGCCGGCGGGCGCATCGAGTTCTTCCATGCATTGCGTGCCGGTGAGGCCGCCACCCGCGTTTCGACCATCACCCAGGTGGAAGAAAAAACCGGTCGCACCGGCTCGTTGTTGTTCGTCACCGTGCGCCACGACTATTCCCAGGACGGCCGCCTGGCCCTGCGCGAAGAACAGGACATCGTCTACCGCGAACCCACGCCGCCCAAGCAGGGCAGTGGTGACGCGCCCCCCGAAGGCGCCTGGCGTGAAGCGGTCGACCCGACGCCAACCCTGTTGTTCCGCTACAGCGCCGTAACCTTCAACGGCCACCGCATTCATTACGACTACCCCTATGTCACCGGCACCGAAGGTTATTCGGGGCTGGTGGTGCACGGGCCGCTGATCGCCACCTTGAGCCTGCGCGCATTTTGCCGCGCCAACCCCGCGGCCACGTTGCGCCGTTTCTCGTATCGCGGCG
>NZ_JACARK010001068.1:0-3063 GCF_013386655.1 Pseudomonas sp. K5002
GGCCCACGGAGCCGGTGACGCTGATCAGCTGGTTGTCGACGAACATCGGCTTGTCGAGGGTCGCCAGCAACTGGCTGGCGACCTGCTGGCCGGTTTCAAGGTCGGTATCGTCCAGCAGCACGGCAAATTCGTTACTGGCAAACCGCGCCAGGCTGCCACTGGTGGTCAGGCTGTTGCGCAGGCGCCGGGCCAGGCTGATCAGCAGCTTGTCGCCGGTCTGGTGGCCGAGGCTGTCGTTGATCCGCTTGAAGTTGTCGATGTCCACCAGCAGCAGGCTGATGGGGCTGTCGCTGTCCCGGGCAAAGCGTTCGTCCAGGTTGCGGATGAACGCCGGGCGGTTGCCCAGGTTGGTCAGGTTGTCGGTGTAGGCCAGCCGCTCGATGCGCTGCTGGGCCAGCTTGGTCTGGGTGATGTCTTCGTAGATGCCGATGTAATGGGTCAGCTCACGGTTGTCGCCATAAACCTTGGAGATCGACAACTGGCCCCAGTAGGGTTCGAGGTTCTTGCGCCGGCTCTTGAACTCGCCTTGCCAACTGTTGCTCTTGGCCAGGCTTGAAGGCGCGTCGAACAGCAGCTCGCTGAGGTTCTCCAGTGCCGGCAGTTCCGACAGCTGGTGGCCGTGGACTTCTTCGGTGCTGTACTGGGTGATCGCGGTAAAGCTGGGGTTGACGTATTCCACCACGCCGTCGCAATTGACCAGCAGGAACGCATTGGCGCTTTGCTCCACGGCTCGCTGGAACAAGTGCAGGGCACTGGTGGCGGTGCGGCGGTTGTGGTTGTTGATCACCTGGGCGAACTGGTCGGCCAGCTCGCCGGCAAAGGCGATCTCGTCGGACTGCCAGACGCGGGTGCTGCCACTTTGCTCCAGGCACAACACGCCGACCACGTTGCCATCGACGCGGATGCTGGCGTCGAGCATGGCGTGGATGTCCCGCGGGCGCAGGCTCTCGGCCATTTCACGCGTGCGTGGGTCGCGCATGGCGTTGGTGGCGTCGATCGCACGGCTGGTTTGCAGGGCTTCCAGGTAATCCGGGAAGCCACTGGCATCGATAGACTCTGGCAGGTGGTGCTGCTGATCGGCGCGGTGATAAGCGGAAATCGGCACCAGATGCTGGTTTTCGAGGTTCCAGATGCTCGCGCAGTCGATCTGGTAGATATCGCAGGCACTGTGGGTGATCAGCTCGGCGGCTTCCTGCAGCGAGTTGTTGGTGCTGTAGCGCTGGCGGGCCAGCAGCAGGATCAATTCCTGCTGGGCGCGTACCCGCTCAAGGTGTTGCAGTTGTTCCTGCTGGGCGCGCTGGTTGAGTTCCAGGGCAATCTGCAAGCGGCTGTTCTGGCTCTCCAGGTCTGCCGCAGGGGCCGGTGGGAGATCACTGAACAGGCCTTCGACCACCATCAGGTAGCCGCGCAGCAGGTGACGATTGTGTTGTTTGTAGGCTTCACCCAGTTCCAGCAGGCTCAACGGGCCGTCGTTGGTGTGCAGGGTGTAGCGCACCAGGTAATGCGGGCTGATGGTCAGCTGTTCCTGGATCGCATCATGCAGCTGATAGCGCGCCTGGGGCTCCATCAGGCTGGCGTAGGGCGAGCCGATCAGGGCGCACAGTTCCATCGCGGGCAGGCCGAACTGGCGTTCGCAATTGGGGTCGAGGTACAGCAGGGCCCAGCTAGCCTCATTAAGCCGCTCGAAACGCAGCATACCGAGGCGCGAAGGCACCGGTAATTGCGTCACTACCTCGGCCGCCGTACGGGCGACATCGGGTTGGCTTTTCATGGGGAAACTCGCTTGGAAAAATGCGCATCGCGCCGGGCTCACGCCCTCTTTACTGTTGCCTGCGGCAAGGTTGCATCATGCAGCACAGGCTGACAAGAGAGGATGAAGGCTAAGTGCTATAAGTGGGTTATCGGCCAGCGAGCGGTTTTCTGCAACCGGGGTGATGGGCGGTGTACAACCTCGATTTCCGTGTCCAGGTTTTCCCTGGAAAGCAGGCAAAAAAAGCCCCGCCAATTGGCGGGGTTGAGGTACGAGCGTGGCGCTCGGAAATCGTTGAAGCCAGGTCTTCTGCATGGGCAGAAGACCTGTTGTGGCTTAAAGCAGGATGGTGCGGATGTCGTTCAGCAACTGGCTCAGGCGCTGGGTGAAGCGTGCGGCAGCCGCGCCGTTGATCACACGGTGATCGTAGGACAGCGACAGTGGCAGCATCAGCTTCGGCTGGAACGCTTTACCGTCCCACACAGGCTGGATAGTGGCCTTGGAAACACCCAGGATCGCCACTTCCGGCGCGTTGACGATTGGCGTGAAGCCAGTGCCGCCAATGTGCCCGAGGCTGGAGATGGTGAAGCACGCGCCCTGCATGTCGTCCGGGGTGAGCTTCTTGTCGCGGGCCTTGGCAGCCAGTGCAGCAGCCTCAGCGGCAAGCTGCAGCAGGCTCTTCTGGTCGACGTTCTTGATGACCGGTACCAGCAGGCCATCCGGAGTGTCGACGGCAAAGCCGATGTGCACGTACTTCTTGCGAATGATCGCCTTGCCGCTTGGCGCCAGCGAACTGTTGAAGTCCGGCAGCTCCTTGAGCAAATGTGCGCAAGCCTTGAGCAGCAGGGGCAGCACGGTCAGCTTCACGCCGGCCTTCTCGGCCACGGCTTTCTGCGCAACGCGGAATGCTTCCAGGTCGGTGATGTCGGCCTGGTCGAACTGGGTCACGTGCGGGATGTTCAGCCAGCTGGCGTGCAGGCCGGCCGCGCCGATTTGCATCAGGCGGGTCATCGGCACTTCTTCGATTTCGCCGAAGCGGCTGAAGTCGACGGTGCGGATCGGCGGAATGCCCGAGCCACCGGTAGCAGCGCCGGCAGCCGGAGCTTCCTTGGCCTTCTGCATCATGGATTTGACGTAAACCTGCACGTCTTCCTTGAGCACGCGACCGTGAGGACCGCTGGCGGTTACCGCGCTCAACTCGACGCCGAATTCACGGGCCAGTTGGCGCACGGCAGGGCCGGCATGAACCTTGGCACCGCTTGGCGCAGGTGCAGCCGCCGGAGCCGGTGCGGCCTCGGCTTTTGCAGCAGGCG
>NZ_JACARK010001069.1:0-3960 GCF_013386655.1 Pseudomonas sp. K5002
CCACAACGGCGCCGTGATCACGCTGCTGGCGGTCACCGGGCTGACCCACCGCGAAGCCTATAAAGATATTTTCGGCATCACGATCATCAAGACCCTCGCGGTGTTCGTGGTGATTGGTACTTTCTACGCCACCGGCATTGTGTGAGGTTGATATGACGACATTGAACGGCAAGACCGCCCTGGTCACCGGTTCCACCAGCGGCATCGGCCTGGGCATTGCCCTGAGCCTGGCCAAGGCCGGCGCCAACCTGATCCTCAACGGCTTCGGCGATGCCAGCGCGGTGATCGCCCAGGTGCAGGCCTTCGGCGGCAAGGTCGGGCATCATCCGGCCGACGTCAGCGACCCGGCGCAGATCGCCGAGATGATCGCCTACGCCGAGCGCGAGTTTGGCGGCATCGACATTCTGGTGAACAACGCCGGGATCCAGCATGTGGCGCCGGTGGACGAATTCCCGGTGGAGCGCTGGGATTCGATCATTGCGATCAACCTGTCGTCGGTGTTCCACAGCACGCGTTTGAGCCTGCCGGGCATGAAAGCCAAGGGTTGGGGGCGGATCGTCAATATCGCCTCGGTGCATGGGCTGGTGGGTTCGGTGGGCAAGGCGGCTTACGTCGCTGCCAAGCACGGGGTGATCGGGCTGACCAAGGTGGTGGGCCTGGAGACCGCCCAGAGTAATGTCACCTGCAATGCCATCTGCCCGGGCTGGGTGCTGACGCCGCTGGTGCAGAAGCAGATTGATGACCGCATTGCCAGCGGGGTTGACCCGCAGCAGGCGCAGCAGGATTTGCTGGCGGAGAAGCAGCCTTCGCTGGAGTTCGTGACACCGCCGCAATTGGGGGAGCTGGTGCTGTTCCTGTGCAGCGAAGCCGGCAGCCAGGTGCGGGGCGCGGCGTGGAATATCGACGGTGGCTGGCTGGCCCAGTAAACGACGATTCCCAAGACACCGCAGCTCAAATGTGGGAGCGGGCTTGCTCGCGAATGCGGTGTATCAGTTAACACATCTGGAACTGACCCACCGCATTCGCGAGCAAGCCCGCTCCCACATTTTGATCGGTGTCGTTAGATAGATCAGATAATAAAAAAGAGATTTCCTTATGTCCGAAATATTCTGGCAACCCTCCCCCGAACGCATCCACAACACCCGGATGGATCAGTTCCGGCGCTTCATCAATGATCGCCATGCCTTGCAGATCAGCGACTACCCGGCCCTGCACCAGTGGAGCATCGACCAGCGCCCGGACTTCTGGCAGTCGATTGTCGAGTTTTTTGAGGTGCAGTTCCGCACGCCGCCCAGCGCGGTGCTGATCGAAGACGCCGAGATGCCCAGCGCCCAGTGGTTTCCCGGCGCTACCCTGAACTTTGCCGAACACCTGCTGCGCCGCCGCGACGATCACCCCGCCGTGGTCGCGATCAGCGAAGACGGCCAGCGCGAGCAATTGACCTACGCCGAACTGGCCCGCCATGTCGCCGGCCTGCAACGCAGCCTGCGGGCGGCCGGCGTGGGCGTGGGGGACCGGGTGGCCGCGTGCATGCCCAACACCTGGCAAACCCTGGTGGGCATGCTCGCCACCACCAGCCTCGGCGCCATCTGGTCGTGCTCCTCGCCGGACTTCGGCACCCAGGGCGTGATCGACCGCTTCGGCCAGATAGAACCCAAGGTGCTGATCACCTGCGCCGGTTACCGCTACGCCGGCAAGCTCATCGACCAAAGCAGCAAGCTCAATGAAATCCTCGAACGGCTGCCGTCCCTGCAACAGCTGATCATCGTGCCCTATGCCCGCCCGCAGGCGCGTCCCGAGGAGTATCAGACCCGGGCCAACGTCGCGCTCTGGAACGACTTCTACAGCCCCGGCGGTGAGCCCGATTTCGTCGCCGTGCCCTTCGATCATCCGCTGTACATCCTCTATTCCAGCGGCACTACCGGCGTGCCCAAGTGCATCATCCACGGCACCGGCGGCGTGCTGCTCACCCACCTCAAGGAACACGGCCTGCACGCCGACCTGTCGCGGGACGACTGCCTGTTCTACTACACCACCTGCGGCTGGATGATGTGGAACTGGCTGGTGTCGGTACTGGCCATCGGCGCCACGGCGGTGCTGTATGACGGCTCGCCGTTTCACCCCGGGCCGGAACGCCTGATGGACCTGATCGACCAGGAAAAAATCAGCGTGTTCGGCACCAGCCCCAAGTTCCTCGCCACCCTGGAGAAGGCCGGGCTGCAACCGCGGCTGAGCCATGACCTGGGCAGCCTCAAGGTCCTGATTTCTACCGGCTCCCCGCTGTCGCCCCAGAGCTACGACTACGTGTACCGCGAGATCAAGCCCGAGCTATGCCTGTCGTCGATGTCGGGTGGCACCGATATCGTGTCCTGCTTCGTGATCGGCAACCCGGTGCTGCCGGTGCGCCGTGGCGAGATGCAGTGCAAGAGCCTGGCAATGGCTATCGAAGTGTGGGACGACCAGGGCCACCCGCTGGTGGGCGAAAAAGGCGAACTGGTGTGCACCCGGCACTTCCCCGCAATGCCTATCGGTCTGTGGAATGACCCGCACCAGGAAAAACTGCGGGCCTCGTATTTCAGCCAGTTCCCCGGCGTGTGGGCCCAGGGCGACTACGCCGAACAGCGGCCCAATGGCAGCCTGCTGATCCATGGCCGCTCGGATGCGGTGCTCAACCCCGGAGGGGTGCGCATCGGCACCGCGGAGATCTACCGCCAGGTGGAAAAAGTGCCTCAGGTCCTGGAAAGCCTGGCCATCGGCCAACGCTGGCAGGATGACGTGCGGGTGGTGCTGTTTGTGCGCCTCAACGATGGCATCGAACTGGACGACGGCCTGGAGCAGCAGATCCGCCAGGTGATCCGCGCCAACACCACGCCGCGCCACGTGCCGGCGAAGATCCTCGCGGTGACGGATATCCCGCGCACCATCAGCGGCAAGATCGTCGAGCTGGCGGTGCGCAACGTGGTGCATGGCGAGGCGGTCAAGAACACCGACGCACTGGCCAACCCCGAGGCGCTGGAGCAATTTCGTGATCGCCCGGAGCTGGCAGAAAGATGAAACGTTTTAGCCTTTAAGCACTCATTTGAAGACAAACCCCTCAAGCATGCTATTTTTCGAGGGTGGAAAGCCGGCCCCGGGTCGCGGGATAATCGGCTTTTGTCATTCTTCAAGCGTTACGCGCAGGGCATTTACATGAACGTATCACCCACCGGCAGCGAGGCCGCAGCACTGATTGCGCGGCTGGACTGGGCACGAAGCCCCCTCGGTGACGCCATTGATTGGCCGCAAAGTCTCCGTACCGCCGTCGACATCGTGATCCATTCACCGATGCCGATGCTGTTGCTGTGGGGCGCCGAACTCACCCAGATCTACAACGATGGCTTCGCGATGCTGGCGGGCAACAAGCATCCTGGCGCCTTTGGCCAGCCTGCCGACCTGATCTGGCCGGAGCTGAAGCCGTTCACCGATCCGATCTACAGCGCCGTCTTCGCGGGCCAGGTGCGCACGTTCACCGAGCAGCGTTTCGTGCTGCAACGCAATCACCGCGACACCGAGATCTGGCTCGACCTGACCTACAGCCCGATCCGCGACGAGCGTGGCGAGGTCGCCGGGATCCTGATTACCGCCATCGAAACCAACGAGCGCCGGCGCATCGCCCTGGAACTGCAGCAGCGCACCGAGAACAGCCTCAAGGCCCAGCGCAACACCGAGCAGCGCCTGCAGTTGGCCCTGGCCGCCACCGATGCCGTGGGCACCTGGGACTGGGATATCGGCGAAGACCGCTTTATCGCCGACGCCCATTTCGCCCAATTGCACGGTGTTGACCCGTGCGACGCCGACCTGCTGCCCATCAGCGACTACCTGCAAGGCGTGCACCCCGAAGACCGTGGCATGGTGGCCCGCAGCATCAAGCACTGCATCACCCACGGCACCGAGTACGCCGAGGAATACCGCCTGCAGCGC
>NZ_JACARK010001070.1:0-911 GCF_013386655.1 Pseudomonas sp. K5002
GTGCCTGCCCGACCCGGTGCAAGGCCTGCTCGACCTGGGCCGGCTGTACAACGCACAAAGCTTTGCCAAAGGCGTGACCATGGCCGAAGTCAGCCAGAGCTGCGTGCGCATGCTCGATGACTTGCTGGCCGGCCGCGATGCCCGCGTGCTCGACAACCCGCACTACCGGCTGAACATCATGGTGGTCAAAAGCCATGGCCTGCTCGCCGACGATCATCGCGGTCGGCTTGGTTTGGGGTTGTCCTCGGTGATCGCCGACAACCTGAGGGGCCGCGCGCGGTTGTCCCGGCACTTCGAACGGCTGATCGTCCACGACCCACGCCAGGCGCCACCGCTGCATGCGCTCAAGGATTTCCCGTCGCGCTTCCTTGATCTGGAACTGGGCAACCTGCGCCAGGCCTTGCTGGCGTCGGGCTCGATCCCCATGGTGATGCAAGGCGTACGCGACCTGCCGGGTGCAGGCCAAGGCACTTACCGCGATGGCGGCCTGCTGGACTATCACCTCGACCTGCCCTACCACGGCGATGACATCGTGCTGTACCCGCACTTCACCGACCGGGTCATTCCCGGCTGGTTCGACAAAGGCTTGCCGTGGCGCCGCGCCAATCAACAGGGTTTGCAGGATGTCCTGCTGCTGGCGCCGTCGAAGGAATACCTGGCGCGACTGCCCCACGGCAAACTGCCGGACCGCAGTGACTTCAAGCGCTTCATGGGGGATGACCCGGGCCGCAACAAGTACTGGCAAACCGCAATGAGCGAAAGCCAGCGGCTGGGGGATGAGTTTCTGCAACTGGCCGACAATGGCCAATTGGGCGAACGCCTGCTGGCTCTCTAGCGCCCTCTCCGTAGCAGCTGTCGAGCCCAAGCGAGGCTGCGTCGGCAGCACCTCGGTTTGCCAGACAAATCGCAAA
>NZ_JACARK010001071.1:0-1079 GCF_013386655.1 Pseudomonas sp. K5002
GATGCGCTTGAAGTGATCGAGGTCCAGCATGGCCAGTGACAGGTTATTTCCACGCTGGTGCCAGGCGTTGACCTCCTGCTCCAGGCGCTCGCTCCAGGCAGCGCGGTTGGGTAGTCCGGTGAGCGGATCGATCAGGGCTTTCTGGCGCTGAACCTCAAGGTGTTCACGGTAGCCCTGAGCCTCTTGCTCCATATTGGCGACCCGTTCGGCCAGGCCCTTGAGCCGTGCAGCCACTTCCTGTTCGCGCTGGTCACGCTGGTGGCGGTGTTCATCCATGGTGCCCAGCAACCCTTCGAGATGGCTCTCCAGCACGTGCTTGAGGCTGTCGAGGTCTGCGGCGTCCTGCATGCTGGTTTGCAAACCATCCACTTGTTCGCGGATCTGGGTATCCAGCTCCCTGGCCGCCGACCGGCTGTCGGCGTGGCCGTCACTGGCGACCTGCAGGTGCCCCTGGAACGCCTCGAGACGATCGTTGAGCTGCTTGAGGTAGGCTTCAAACTCGTGCTGGCCGCTGTCGGTGATCGCCAGCATCAACACCGCCAGGTCATCGAGGATCGGCAGCAATTCGTACCAGTTCAATCCGTGGGCCAGGCGTTCACGCATGGCTTCGGCCTGGGGCCGATGGCGCTCGGGCAGCGAGAGGTCTTCCAGTAAGCCGAGCAGGGTATCTTCGATGTGCTTGGCCACCGAACTGTAAGACGGCTCGGGGGTGTCGGGCAGGGCGTAGGCTTGATCCGCTTGCAGCTCGTCTGGGTTCGGCTCTGCCTGCTCGGGCGATTCTTGCGGTTCATCGGCCAGGACCGGGGGCAGGGAAAGACTGCCGATCTCTGTCCGCTCCGGCTCACGGGCCTGCACCTCTGGCACCTCGACCATGGCGGCGAGAGCGCTCTCAAGCTCAACCTCCGCTTCGATCGGTTGCTCGGGTTCTGGCGTTTCGATAAGCGTAGCGGGTGCCTCGACGACAGGCGCTGTGACCGCGACGGCCGGAACAACAGGCACTGCTTCGCTGACAGCGTCGGTAGCCTCTACTGGCGATACCGGCTCAGGGGGCGACTCGATGGGGGCCGGGACCTTCGGCT
>NZ_JACARK010001072.1:0-1294 GCF_013386655.1 Pseudomonas sp. K5002
TAATCTCCAAGCCGGTGCGCGAACGCGAGGTGCGCACCCTGCGCGATTGCCTCGACAAACTCGCCGAGCAGGCGCGCACGCCGTGTTGCCACCGGGGTGTCAGCCATGACCGGGAGAACCTTGAGCGCGCCTTGGCCAATGGTGAAATCCAGGCGTGGTTCCAGCCGAAAAAATCCCTGCATGACGGGCGCATCGTGGGCGCCGAAGCCCTGGCACGCTGGGTGCACCCGGTGGAAGGGTTATTGATGCCCGGCGCGTTTCTTGACGACATCGAGCGCCTTGACCTGGAAACCCGCTTGCTCACCTGCATTCTCGGCCAAACCCTCATCGCCCAGGCCCAGTGGGCGCAACTCGGTTACCGGCTGCCGGTGTCGATCAACCTGCCCACGCATTTGCTCGACCAGAGCGACCTGGTCGACCGCCTGCTTGCCCAGGTGCAAAGCCGCGACGCCGAACCCCGGCAAATTACCTTCGAATTGATGGAAAGCTCCACCACACGGCTGCCCAGTAACTACTACGCTGGAGCATGTCGCTTGCGCATGATGGGCTTTGGGTTGGCGCAGGATGACTTCGGCAAGGGGTTCAGTTCCTACTTCAACCTGGTGTCGACGCCGTTCAACGAGGTCAAGATCGACCGGTCACTGGTGCATGGCTGTGCCGAGAACGAAAGCCTGGCGTCGGCCTTGCAAAGCATTGTCGAGCTGGGCCGCAAACTCGGGCTGACCACCATCGCCGAGGGCGCCGAGACCCAGGCGGAGCTGGCGGTGTTGCGGCGTATCCGCTGCGATCAGGTGCAGGGTTTCCTGATCTCCCATGCCGTGGCGGCGGAAAAATTCAGCGCCCTGTTAATCGAGGATGGCCCTGCGCCAGCACTTATGTGAGTGGCCAGGGTCACACAGTCAAGAAGCCCGAAGGAAGGGTCGCCCGGTCAGCCGGGCGTTATTGGCCAATGCCGGGATCAAGCATAGGCCCCATATCCTGATTCAGGCTTCTGCGGTACTGACGATGAAACATGCAAGTCTGCGCCTGGACAAGCTGGCGCAAAGCTCTCAACGCTTGAACAAAGCCCTGTTATTGCTCACGGGGCTCGCCTTGTTGCTGTCCAGCAGTTGCTATTGGGCGGTGTCGCGGTTGCTCGACGCTGAACAGGAAAAGGTCGAGTTCCACTTCGCCCGCGTGGTGGAGATCATCCATGAGCACGAGGCGTTCCTGCGCAACGTGGCCAGTGGCTACAGCCGCAGCAACGCGCCGCCGCTGCCGGCCGTGCAGTCGACCTCGGTGGTGGAGTTGCAGC
>NZ_JACARK010001073.1:0-329 GCF_013386655.1 Pseudomonas sp. K5002
GCGGTGCTGGTGCTGGATGAGGCGACTTCGGCGGTGGACATTCACACAGAGCGGCGGATTCAACGGGCGTTGCGCAGGCTGTGTCTGGGGCGTACGGCGATCATCATTGCCCATCGGCTGGCGACGATCCGGGATGCGGACCGGATTGCTGTGGTTCGGCATGGGCAGGTCGTTGAGCTTGGGGCGCATGATGCGTTGATTGATCGTGGGGGGGCTTATGCGGCGTTGTATCAGACGTATTTGCGCAGTGCACGGGTGGGGGATTTGGTGGCTGGGTGATTGGGGGTATATCCGTTTTTGGGTGATGTTTGAGATTGGTTCCGCTCTTA
>NZ_JACARK010001074.1:0-2167 GCF_013386655.1 Pseudomonas sp. K5002
TGTTGCAGTGTGCCGAACGCGGGTTTGTCGACCTGCTGCTCAGTGAGTGGCCGCAATGGAGCGGCCCCGCCCTGCCGGTGCCGTTGAATCAGCGCGGGCATGAGGGCAAGCACATCCATATCGAAGCCTCGGCCGTGGGCGATCAGTTTCTGTTGGCCGCGCGCCTCAACCGCGCCCTGCCCCAGCTCAGTCCCAGAGAGAACGACGTGGCCCAGGGCTTTGGCGAAGGCAAGACCTACAAGGAAGTCGCCCGCGACCTGGGCTTGTCGCCGAACACCGTGCGCCATCACATCCGCGCCATCTACAGCAAGCTCGGGGTCAAGGACAAGGCGCGCATCGCGCACTTGCTGCACGCCCCGCCCGACTGACCTCACCCCTTAATTCGTTGCTTTTTTGCGCTGTCGTTTTGACGGCCTCGGGCGCCCTTTGCCCATTTTCCGCTGCCATCCATCACATTCCATAAGAGATGCCTCGCGATGAATCACTCCACCTTGCGTCACCTGGCCATGCTGCTGGGCGGCACCCTACTGAGCCTCGACAGCCAGGCCGCCGACCTCAACGCCCGGGACTTTTTCGGCGCGCCGTCCGGTACCAGCCTCGGCGTGCTGTACTTGCCGGCGACGCGCTACGATGATTTCCACGGCCCGGCCGACACCACCGGCAAGGCCGACTTGAAGGTCAACGCCGTGGCGTACCGCCAGGTGTTTTTCACTGACGTCTGCGGCACGCTGTGCACCCCGCAATTTATCCTGCCGTTCGCCGACATCAATGCGCGCTTGCCCGGCGCCAGCCAGCACACCGGCGAGAGCGGCTTTGGTGACCCGCAGGTGGGCGGCACGCTGTTTTTCATCAACGACCCGGCCTCACGCACCTACAGCGGGCTGTTGAGCCTGATCACCGTGCCGGTGGGCGAGTACCACAGTAAAAACCCCGACGTGTCCCCCGGGGCCAATCGCTGGGGCGCGACCTTCGTTTACAACTACACCCAGGGCATTGGCGAGAAATGGGTGCTGGAAGCCAACCTCGAAGCCCAGTTGTACGGCACCAATGACGACTATTTCGGCAGCGACCTCAAGCAAGACCCGCTGTACCGCCTGCAAGCCTTCGCCTCCTACGACTTCAGCCCGGCCACCTACGGCGCCCTGCGTTTGATCCACGCCGATGGCGGCGAGCTGCGCATCAACGACCAGCGCATCGACGACACCCACAAGCGCTACACCCAGGTGGGTTTCGAGGTAGGGCATTGGCTCGACCGGCAGAACCAAGTGATGTTCAGCCTTTCGCAAAACGTCGCGGCATCCAACGGCTACGCAGGCACCGACGCCCTGTTGCGGCTGGTCCATGTGTTCTGAATCACTTTCCCGGAGCTTGCCCATGAACACTCAGACCCACGCTGCAACCGCCGGCCTTTCAGCACGGTCATGGCCGTTGCTGGCGGCGATCATTCTGTTCGCCGCCATCACCCCGACCATCCTGATGACCGCACCGGCGGTGGCCGCGCAACTGGCCAGCCAATGGCAGTTGAGCCCGTCCCACATCGGCGACCTGTTCTCCACCGAGCTGGGGGCGATGAGCCTGGCCACCCTGCCCGCCTTCTGGTGGCTGAAACGGGTGGACTGGCGCCTGGCAGCCCTGGTCGCCGCCGTGGCATTCATTGCCGCCAACCTGTTGTCGATGCTCGCCGACACCTACGCCACCTTGCTTGCCTTGCGTTTTATGAGTGCCTTGGCGGGCGGTTCGTTGATGATCATCTGCCTGGCCAGCGCGGCTGCCACTGCCAATCCAAGCCGGGTCTACGGCTTGTGGGTGATGGGGCAACTGGTGGTCGGAGCGATCGGCCTTGGCGTGCTGCCCGGACTGTTTGCGCGCTATGGCCTCGGCGCCTGCTACCTGATTCTTGCGGGACTGATGACGCTGCTGTTGCCACTCGCCCGGTGTTTCCCGTCCGGCAGCCCGCCGCGCGAGCAAACCGATGCAGCGCCGATACCTGTCTCCCGGGTGAAGGCTGCGCTGGGCATCGCCGGGATCCTGGCCTTCTACGTCAGCCTCGGCGGTGTCTGGACCTTTATCGGCGCCATCAGCAGTGGCGCCGCAATCTCCGCGCAACACAGCGGTGAAGTGCTGGCCCTGGCCACCGTGATGGGCATCGTCGGCGCCGGCTGTGCCT
>NZ_JACARK010000108.1:0-19105 GCF_013386655.1 Pseudomonas sp. K5002
GAGCGGAACAGCAGCGCCGCCTGCTCCACCACGCTGCGCACCTGGCCTTGTAGCTCCAGGGCCTTGGGCGTCGGTACCAGGCCGCGACCGGCGCGCACCAGGATCGGATCGCCCACTGCCTCGCGGATGCGCGTGAGGGTGCGACTCATGGCGGCCGGGCTCAGGTTCATCCGCCGCGCGGCGCCTACCACACTGCCCTCGTCGAGCAAGGCGTCGAGGGCGACCAGCAGGTTCATGTCCGGTAATTGCATGCCAAGCACTCGTGATGGGTTATGAGTGAACTTGGCGCAATCGTAGCAGACTGTGGCGAGGGAGCTTGCTCCCGCTGGGCTGCGAAGCAGCCCCAAAATTTGCAATCGAGACTTTTCTGAAAGAACGCGGTGATGTTATTGGGGCCGCTTCGCGGCCCCGCGGGAGCAAGCTCCCTCGCCACAGGGTTGGTGTTTCAGTCCGGGTTGGTGTTTCAGTCAGCGTTGCATGCCCCAGCGCTTCACGGTGACCCGCTCCAGGGTGTCGAACACCAGGTTCTCCACCAGCAACCCGATCAGGATCACCACCGCCAGGCCGGCAAACACTTTGTCGGTGTACAGTTCGTTGCGGTTCTGGAAGATGTACCAACCCAAACCGCCTTTGCCGCTGGTAGCACCGAACACCAACTCGGCAGCGATCAGCGTGCGCCAGGCGAACGCCCAGCCGATTTTCAACCCGGCGAGAATCGACGGCAGCGCAGCCGGGATCAGGATGAACAACACGAAGCGCATACCCTTGAGGCCATAATTTCGACCGGCCATGCGCAGGGTTTCGGAGACACCGAGGAACCCTGAATAGGTGTTGAGCGCCAGCGCCCACAACACTGAATGCACCAGCACGAAGATCAGGCTGTTCTGCCCCAGGCCAAACCACAACAGCGCCAGCGGCAGCAGGGCAATCGCCGGCAACGGGTTGAACATCGATGTCAGGGTGCTCAGCAGGTCACGCCCCAGTTGGGTCGACACCGCAAGCGTGGTCAGGGCAAACGCCAGCACAATGCCGATCAGGTAACCCTTGATCAGCACCACCAGCGAGATGCTGACCTTGCTCAACAACTCGCCACTGGCCATGCCGTCGTAGAACGCGCTCAGTGTCTGCAGGAAGCTCGGCAGCAGCAGGTCATTGTTCTGATAACGGGCAGCCGCTTCCCAGAGGATCGCAAGCACGATCAGGATCAGGCTTTTACGCAGCCAGCCTTGTTGCCACAGGCGCTGGCGCCACGGCAACTCGCGCTCTACGCGTACACCGGGCAACGGTTCGAGAGTGATTTCATATTCCTGGCGCATGGTGCAAACCCTTCAATAAGCGATGCGGATATCGGCGAAACCCAGTTCGGTTTCCACCTCGGGCGCTTCATCAAACAACAGCCGATGAATGCGCCGCGCCGAAGCCTGGAACTCCACACCGCCGAGGCTGTGCAGGTCGTATTGATGGCTGTGGATTTCCGCCCGCACCCGCCCGGGGTGCGGCGACAGCAACAGGATGCGGTTGCCCACCACCAGCGCTTCCTCGATGGAGTGGGTGACGAACAGCAGGGTGAAACGCACCTCTTCCCAGAGCAGCAATAGTTCTTCCTGCATCTTGCGCCGGGTCAGGGCGTCGAGGGCGGCGAAGGGTTCATCCATCAGCAGGATTTTCGGCTGCATGGCCAACGCCCGGGCGATTGCCACGCGGGCTTTCATGCCGCCGGACAGGGTGTGCGGGTAGGCATCGGCAAAGGCCGTAAGGCCGACTTTTTCCAGGTAGTACAGCGCCCGCTCTTCGGCCTCGCGACGCTTGAGGGTTTTGGACGCCAGCAGCGGGAACATGACGTTCTGCTTGACGGTTTTCCACGGTGGCAGTTGGTCGAACTCCTGGAACACCACGATACGGTCCGGCCCTGGCTGCTCGACTTTTTGCCCGAGCAGACGGATCTCGCCCTCACACGGCTTGATAAAGCCGGCGATGGATTTCAACAGTGTGGATTTGCCACAGCCCGAAGGCCCCAGCAATACAAAGCGGTCTGCCGGATCGATCGCGAAGCTGACCTGGTGAGTGGCCCGCACCACCCGTTCGGGCGTGCGGTATTCAAGGCTGACTTTATCCACCGAAAGCAGTGCTTCGGTGGTGGTCGGGTTGCTGGCCGTGTGGCCTTGCAAGGGCGCGTTCATGTCAGCTCCCTTGCAGCGGCTTGGCGTCCTGGAAGAAGTAATCCTTCCACGATTCGGGTTTGTTTTTGATCGCGCCGACGCGGTAGAGGAATTCCGCCAGCGGGTAGGTGTTTTTCGGTGTGACGCTGAATTCGAACTGCGGGTTTTCGATGATTTTCAGCAGCTCGGCGCGGTCGATCTTGGCCTTGGTCACGCGGATGTAGGTATCGGCTGCGGCACCTTTGTCGTTCTGGGCGAACTGCGCCGCTTCGGTCAGTGCCTCGACGAACGCCTTGTAGGTTTTCGGGTTGTCGTTGCGGAATTTCTCGGTGGCGAACAGCACGGTCGGCGAGTTAGGCCCGAGGATGTCATAGGAGTTGAGCACCACATGCACGTTCGGGTTGGTCAGGGCCTGCTCCTGGAACGGCGGGTTGGAGAAGTGCCCGGTCAGCTCGGTGCCACCGGCAATCAGCGCAGCCGTGGCATCCGGGTGCGGGACGGCAACGGTGTACTTGTCGAGGCGATTGAATTCCTTGTCGCCCCATTGCTTGGCGGCAGCGTATTGCAGGAAACGCGACTGCACGGAAACGCCCACTGCCGGTACGGCAATGCGGTCTTTTTCGGTGAAGTCGGCAATGGTCTTGACCTTGGGATTGTTGCTCACCAGGTAGTAGGGGAAGTTGCCCAGGGAGGCGACGGCTTTCACGTTCTGCTTGCCGTGGGTGCGGTCCCAGATAGTCAGCAGCGGGCCAACGCCGGCCCCGGCGATGTCGATGGAACCGGAGAGCAGCGCATCATTGACGGCTGCGC
Organism: Pseudomonas sp. K5002; assembly: GCF_013386655.1. Classification (NCBI taxonomy): domain Bacteria; kingdom Pseudomonadati; phylum Pseudomonadota; class Gammaproteobacteria; order Pseudomonadales; family Pseudomonadaceae; genus Pseudomonas; species Pseudomonas sp. K5002. The sequence goes on from NZ_JACARK010000108.1 coordinate 2,970, forward strand.
CGCCGGACAGTTGCGTCCAGTCGACCTTGATGTCGATGCCTTCCTGCTTGCCGTATTTTTCGATCAGGTTCTGGTCGCGCACCACGTTGAGCAACAGGTAGACGATGCCAAACTGCTCGGCGATGCGAATTTCGCCTTCGGCCTGGGCGGCGGCAGGCGCCACAAGACTGCCGGCCAGCAGGCTGACGCCCAGGCCGACCGTCGCGGCCAGGCGCGCAAATGGGGTTTTCTTGGACATGGTCATGCTCCGGGTCAGAAAGGCGCGTCGCCCTGGATGGTGGTGCGGTACAGCTTGCGCCGCAGGTGGCTGGGGCAGCCGGCCGCCAGGTGGATCAGCGAGCGGTTGTCCCAGAACACCATGTCGTGGGGCTGCCACTGATGGCGGTAGATGTTTTCCGGCAGCACGCTGTGGGCGTACAGCTGGGCCAGCAGGTCGCGGCTTTCATCCTCAGGCAGGCCGACGATACGGGTGGTGAAGCCCTCGCTGACGAACAGCGCCTTGCGGCCGTTTTCCGGGTGGGTGCGCACAATCGGGTGTACCACTTCCGCCACTTGAGCGAGTTGCTCGGGCGTGAGGGTCGGGCGCCAATTGCCTTCGAATTTGGTTTCGCTGTAGCGTGCGGTGTAGGAGTGCGCGGCGCTGCGGCCTTCAACGGCCTTGCGCAGGGACTCGGGCAGGTTGTCCCAGGCTTTATGCATGTCGGCGAACAACGTGTCGCCACCCTCGGACGGCAGCTCCTGGGCATGGAGCATCGAGCCCAGGCTCGGCAGCTCCTTATAGGAGAGGTCCGAGTGCCAGAACTTGCCGGCGTCTCCCAGGCCGATGGATTGGCCGTTTTCGATGATGTTGGAGACGATCAGGATTTCCGGGTGGTTGGCCAGCAGGAATTGTTTGAGCACATGGATTTGCAGCACGCCGAAACGGCGGCTGAAGGCGATCTGTTGCTCGGGGGTGATACGTTGGTCGCGGAAGACCACGACGTGATGGTCCAGATGCGCGCGGTGAATGCGTGCGAAGTCCTGGTCGCTGACCGGGCGGGCCAGGTCCAGGCCTATGATTTCGGCGCCGACGCTGCCGGGAAATGGACGGATCTCGAAGGTTTGTGTGGTGTCGGTCGCTGTTGGAACAGTAGAGGTGGCAGACATGAGTTCACTCCCGTGCAGTCAGGAGAGTGACTTTATAGTCATAAGAACCGCATTTTAAATACCGTTAGTGAATATCGATATGCAGCAATACCGCTGTTGGCCCGACTCCCGGGAATAAAATGTGCACGACGGACCTTTAGCCTGTAAGACCTGACAAATGGGAGCTGTGGGCCCGAAGAACACGCTGTTGAGTCGCTTACAAGCCGAAACCTTGCCCGTTTGACAAGCTTGTGGACAATCTCTAGTGTGCATTGGATCCAATTAGCCACCTCACCTTGAAAAGGAGGATAGCGTAGTCGTGACGCAGAAGCCGAACCCTTTGAGCAGCATCCAGATCAGCGGGCCTATCCCCGCCCATCTCGCCCGCTCCGTGATTGAAGAAACATTGCGCAACGCCATCCTGGATGGCCGCTTGCCCTGTGGCACCGCCATGCGTCAACAGGAGCTGGCCAGCTTGTTCGGGGTCAGCCGGATGCCGGTGCGCGAGGCATTGCGTCAACTGGAAGCCCAATCGCTGCTGCATGTGGTCACCCACAAAGGCGCGGTGGTGGCGCCACTGATCGAGGACCACTCGGCGGAAACCTACGCCCTGCGCATACTCCTCGAATCCGAAGCGCTGCGCTTGTCGATTCCCCTGCTCACGCCCGATGACATCGCCCAGGCTGGCGCCTTTATCGACGCGCTGGAACGGGAAAGCGACTACACCGAAATCGGCCGCCTCAACCGCCTGTTCCACATGGCGCTATATGGCAAGGCGGGCAATCAGCGGTTGCTCAAGCTGGTTGAACACGGCTTGAACGAAGAGGAACGTTTCCTGCGCTTCAACCTCGAGGCCATGGGCCTGGGCAAGACGTCCCAGGAAGATCACCGCGAACTGCTCGACCTCGTGGCGCAAAAGAAGGTCGACGAAAGCATCCTGACCCTGCGTAACCACCTTACCCGCGGCATGGAGGTGATTACGGGTTACCTCAAAAGTCTTGAAGAGACTGAACAGAACGCTGCGCTGTAAATTCTGCGTGGAACTGAAACGCCTCCCTCGACCACAAAGCGCTGCAAAGTGACGCTGGCCGACGGAGGCCAGTGCACCACCATTACTCCCGTTAAACCATTAAGCCCAAAGAAAACTTCACACACTCCGCAGAGCGATCCAACTACCGCAATATTCCAACTCGAAAAACTTATAAAACTAAAAACACCTGAATACTTAATCAGATTATTACCAACACTCCAATTCTCCCAATCGACAGCGTGAATCCATGCTCGGTGCGTCACTGCGCGTGGCGTTCCTTTAAATAAAGCCTTGGTATTTTGTCACAGCATGCTGCTTGCCAGTAACAGTGTCAGCCTCGTACAGGGCTGCCTGTTATCAAGGCACCCGCGCATCCGTGAAAACCAATGTTTATTTGTCGCTAAAGCACAACGCTTTTATCAGGGAAGAGACAACGACTTATAGGCATCAACATGTTCCAGCACTCACACCTGCTTAAACAAAAAAAGCAGAAGTTACATATCCATCCAATATTCAAACAAATAAACACTCTTCCAAAGTTGCAGTACTTTATGGAAAACCACGTATTCGCCGTGTGGGACTTCATGACACTCACCAAACGCCTGCAACATGACCTCACCGGTATGCGCCTGCCCTGGTTACCGCCAACGGACCCGCAAGCGGCTCGCCTGATCAATGAGATCGTATTGGGCGAAGAGTCGGACGCGTATCCCGGCCATGGGCACGGCAGCCACTTCGAGTTGTACCTGGAAGCCATGCGTGAAGTCGGCGCGAGCACGGCGAACATCGAGCGGTTCGTCAGCCTGCAGCGTGACGGCAACGATGCAGAAACGGCCCTGCAAAAAATCGATATCCACCCGTCCGTGGCCCGGTTCGTCAGAAGTACCCTGCAGGTTGCCCTGGACGCCCCGACGCACTGCGTGGCGGCTGCCTTTCTCCACGGGCGCGAGAGCGTCATCCCGGCGATGTTCAAGCGCATCCTGGAGGAGTGCGAGGTGCTCCATCGCCAGGCGCCCACCTTCTGCTACTACCTCAAGCGCCACATGGAGATCGACGCCCAGGAGCATGGCCCGGCGGCAACGCAATTGCTGCAACGCCTTACCCTCGGCGACCCAAGCCGCGAGCAGCAAGCCGACAGTTGCGCCCTCGGCGCCGTGGAAAGCCGCCTGGCCTTATGGGATGGGTTGCATAGGTGCCTGCCGGAGATGAGCGCATGAACCCTGCAGACTACCGCTCATTTGCCGACGACTGGGAGCGCCGCGCGACCATCCGCACACGCCCGCGGCGGCGGCTGGAAAACGATCAGAAACTGATCTACCCCCTGAGCCGACAGCCCCTGGTGCTGAGCGCAACCTTTATCGACCGATGCCCGCAGTGCCGTGATTTTGTCTTGCTGCAGACGTTCTACAAGTTCATCAACGACGTGGTGATCTTTGAAACCGAGATCGTCGACAAGACCGCACGCAGCATCGCCAAGAATCGCTTTTCGGTGCCCTTCCCGCTTGCCTGTCGCTACGACGCCATGACCGTGGTGGTAGACGAGGATTACCACGCCCTCGTCGCCCTCGATTTCATGCAACAGACCATCGAGATGACCGGGATCCCACCCCTTGAACTACCCGCGCAAATCGAGCTGAGCCGCGCCTTGCCTGCCGCACTGGCGCTGGCGCCCGAACACCTGCGCGATGCCATGGAACTGATTGCCGTGGCCATCGCCGAGAACACCGTGACCCATGACGTGGCAGCGTTTTCCAAGGACGACAGTGTCAAGCAATCCATCCGTGGGTTGATGGCCGACCACTTGTTTGACGAGGGCCGCCACGCGCTTTTCTGGACGCGCCTGGTGCGTATTTATTGGCAGTCTGCAGACGCCGCGGACCGCGACTGTATCGCCCGGATCCTGCCGGTTTTTCTCCAGCATTACCTGACCCACGACCTGCAGAAAAATTTCGACCTGCACTTGATCGAGCACCTGGATGTCAGTGACGGCACGCGCTCTGCGCTGCGCACTGAAGTGCAGGCGATGGGCTTTCCCATTACCCGCCAGCACCCGTTGATCGGCAATATCATGGGCTTCCTGAACCACAGCGGCCTGCTGCAAACGCCGAGTGTGGTTCGGGCGCTGGATGCCTTTCTTGCGGCGCCAGGAGGGCACCCATGAGGCACCTGAAGATTGGGCTGGCGGGCTTCAGCGCGGCGCTGAATGAACTGGGTGAGACATTGGCGCAATACGGTCATGGGGTGGTGCGAGCACAGGATGTCACCCACCTAGACCTGCTGATTGATGACGGTAGCGAGGAGGTTCCGCCCGGCGTGACGTGCACAGCCTTGATGAGCCTGCGCGTGGGTATGGGAGCGTTGACCGACTGTGGATTGCCGGCCCTGCAGCTCAGGTGTTACGCCCACTCACGGCGACTCCTGACAACCCTGGAGGTAGCCGGAGAAGCCTGTGGCAATGGTCAACGGCTGCGTCAACACGCAGTAAGCAGCCTGGTGGAGTGGGTAGCCCAACAGGTGAGTGGGTTCTCCCGGGACCCGGGCTATTTCTCGCAGGCGGCCGTCGCCTCTGATGATCCGGAACACGGCCTGCAAGCGCTCGCATCCCTGGCGTACCTGCATCGTTTTAACCTGACGGCCGATTTGGTTCTGCTGCAGCAAGCCCGGGTACCCCTGATCGAACGATTGGAAAACAGTCTGCAAACCTTCGCCGACCGGCTGGCGTTGAACATTGCCGGCAGCGGGCTGACTTACCGACAGTTGCATCGCCAGAGCCTGGCTATCCAGCACCGTCTGCGACTTCTGCTTGGGCCCCACGACACACCGCCGGTAATCGGCGTCTGCCTGGACAAATCCCTGGAGCTGTACGCCAGCATTCTCGCGGTACTCGCCTGCGGTGCGGTGTACCTGCCCCTGGAGCCGGGCCACCCGCTGCAACGCCAGCAAGCGATGCTGGAAAACGCCGGCGTCTCGGTGCTGCTGGATGATGGCAAGCATCCACTGCGGGACGGGTTTTGTGCATTGGATGTGAGTGCCGTCGACACTCCCGACACCTCGCTGCCAATGCGCCAGCGCCCCGCCATGGACGACCCTTGCATGGTGTTCCACACCTCGGGCACTACCGGCCACCCCAAGGGCGTGCTGCTCAGCCAGCACAACCTGGCCCATTTCAGCGCCTGGTTCGGGGGTCATGTGCAGCTGAGCGAACACAGCCGGGTCTTGCAGTTTTCGCCCTTGAGTTTTGACTCGTCCCTGATCGATATCTTCCCGAGCCTGATCGCGGGCGCCGAGCTGATCGTGCCCAGTGAGGACCAGCGACGCGACCCGCAGCAACTGGTGGAGTTGATCCGACAACAGCGCGTCACCCACGCCTTCCTGCCGCCGGCGCTGCTGAGCATCCTGCCGCTGGATCAACCCCTGGGCCTGGCGCACCTGATGACCGGAGGCGATGTGTGCGAGCCCTATGTCATCGAGCAGTTGGCAGGCCAGTGCCGCCTGCACAATTTCTACGGGCCCACCGAAGCCACCGTGCTGGTGACCAGCCACACGTTGCAGCCGGGCGACAGCAATCGCAACCTCGGCACGCCCATCGCCAACAGCCAGGTACTGATCCTCGACGAGCACCTGCAACCGGTGGATGAGCAGGTGTTGGGCGAACTGTACATCGCCGGTCCCGGCGTCAGCCTGGGTTACCTCAACCAGCCGCGTCAGACCGCCGAGCATTTCGTCCCCCTGGAGTTGCCCGACGGCCAGACCTTGCGGGCCTACCGCACAGGCGACCTGGCGAAGTGGACCGCTGCCGGCATCGAGTTGGCCGGGCGCCGGGATCAGCAGGTGAAGATCCGTGGGTTCCGGGTCGAACCGCAAGAGATCGAACATTGCCTGCGCAGCAGTCAGCTGTTTCGCCAAGTGGCGGTGGTGATTGACCGTGAGCGGCGAATCCTGGCTTTTGTTGCTCAGCCCGAAACACAAGACGCCCTGCCTGCACTGACGCAGCATGCCCGGCAAACACTGCCGGACTATTTGCGCCCAACCCTGTGCACGGAACTTGCGAGCATGCCGTGCACCCCCAACGGAAAGGTCGACCGCCAGGCATTGCTGGCGTTACCGACTCCAACGCTGCCGGCCATCATTCACGGCGAACCGCACACGCCCATGCAAGTGCAGTTGCTCAACCTGTGGAGCGAGTTGCTGGGCATGCCGGTCACGCAGCTGTCGGCCGACGAGAGCTTCTTCAATCTTGGCGGCCATTCCATCCTGCTGTCGACGATGCTGCTGCGTATCCGCGAGCAGTTCGGGCGCAGCCTATCCCTAAGTCGGTTTTTTGAAACCCCCACGGTTCGTACCCTCGCTACGCTGATGGGGGACGACGCACCACCCGAAGCACCGACCGGCCAGGCTACCCAGGATGCGCTGCGTGAGCTGCATGTGCAGACATTGCCGGCTGAACAGGCGGGCGAACGTCGCCGGGTGATCGTGACCGGGGCCAACAGTTTTCTCGGGGTGCATATCGTCGAGGCACTGTTGGCCGAGGGTGCACTTGAAGTGGCGTGCCTGGTGCGCGAACGGCCCGGACATTCGGCGACCGCGAGGTTTGCCGAGGCCCTGCGAGAGTACCGTCTGGAACACCTGGACCTGAGCCGGGTGCAGGTGTATGCCGCCGACATCAGCCAGCCGCGTCTTGGCCTGTCGAGTGAGGTGTATGACTACCTCGCCGGGGAGTTCGGCGTGTTGGTGCACAACGCCGCCCACGTCAATCATGTGATGGATTACGCCACCCTGGCCAAGGACAACGTCGAACCGGTGCTGGAATGCCTGCGCCTGTGTGAAACCCGGTGCAAGAAGGTCTTCAATTTTATCTCGACGCTGTCGGCCGCCAGCACTATCGACGCACATGGCCAGGTACTCGAAAACCCCGCCGCGGCCACCCCGCCGCTCTACATCCAGAATGGCTACAACCTGTCCAAATGGGTTGCCGAACGCTTGCTGGGACGCGCCGCAGCGCAAGGTGCCTGGGTCAATATCCATCGCCCGGGGAACATCAGCTTCAACAGCCGCAGCGGAGTCTGCGAGCCACAGAAGAATCGCCTGATGTTGATGCTCAAAGGTTCACTCCAACTGGGCCTGGTGCCGCACCTTGAGTTGAATTTCGACCTGATGCCGGTGGACTTTCTCGCCCGGTTTATTGCGTTCCACAGCAGCCGCTGCCGTGCTGGAGGGACGGTGTTCAACCTGCATAACCCGCAGCCCCTGAGCTGGGAAACCTACGTCGACGCCTTTCGCCAGGCAGGCCACGCATTCGAGCTGGTGAGCGTGGCTCACTGGCAACGTCACCTGCACACAGTGGACAGCCGCAATGCGCTGTTTGGCGTACTGGGCTTCTACCTCAATGGGGTGGGCGAGGACATCGGCGATACCTCGATGATCCGCCATGACAACGCACGACGCGGCGTCGAGCAGATGGGCGGACGCTACCCCGAAAAAAATCCGGCGCTGTTACGCAAGGGCTGCGAGTACCTGCGCAGCACCGGTTTCCTGTGACCAGGCTCTCAATTGAAGGAAGACCTTATGAAACCCGATACGTTGATTCGCAACCCTTGCGCCAAACCTGTGGTGTCCTCAGTTGTGGTTGCCTGTGATGCCGCCGGTGCGTGGGCGGTGGTCGGTGACTTTGGCGGATTTGATCGATTCATCCCCGCCTTGTCCCACATCGAAATCACTGGTGCGGGCGCGGGATCGCTGCGCAAGAAGTTCTTCCACGATGGACACCTGGTGGTGGAGCAACTCAACAGCCGCGACGAGCAGGCCATGCGCATGACCTGGACCACGATCTACAACACCTTGGGCGTAGCACGGTTGTGGGCCGCCATGGATGTCGAACCGTTGGGAGCAGGATCCTCACGGGTGACCTGGACGATCATCGCCGAGCCGGTTGAACCTGGCGCGGAGGGATTTGAGCCGTTTGTGCAGGCATTCGCCGACGGTGCGCTGGCGAATGTGCGAGCGATGTTTGGCTAAAGGAGACAGGAGCGAGCAGGCTCGCTCCTGTGTGTTCATCGATCAGATTTTGAAACTGTCGACCAACTGCTTCAGGCGGTTGGCCTGTTGAGACAAGGCGTCGCAATCCTTCAAGGTTTCGTTGAGGTTGGCCACGCCCTGCTGGTTCAGCAGGTTGATCTGGTTGATGTCGACGTTGAGGGTTTCCACCACGGCGGTCTGTTCCTCGGTGGCGGCCGCTACCGACTGGTTCATCCCGTCGATCTCGACGATCCGCTGCGTCACGCTGACCAGGCGTTCACCGGCCTGGTTGGCGACCTCGACGCTTTCTTCACTCGAGGTCTGGCTGGCGTTCATCGTGGTCACGGCCTCACGCGAGCCAATCTGCAGCGAGGTGATCATTTTGTGGATCTCTTCTGCCGACTCCTGGGTGCGGTGCGCCAGGTTGCGCACTTCATCCGCCACCACGGCAAACCCACGCCCGGCCTCACCGGCACGTGCCGCTTCAATCGCGGCGTTGAGGGCCAACAGGTTGGTTTGCTGGGAGATGCCTTTGATCACGTCCAGGATGTGGCCGATGTTGTCGGTGCTGGCGTTCAGGGTTTCAATCTGCGTGCAGGACAGGCTGATTTTTTGCGAAAGCTCCGACATCGCCAGGATGGTTTTCTCAACCACCTTGCGCCCATCATCGGCCTGCTCACTGGCACCGCTGGCGTGTTGCGAAGCATCAGCAGCGTTGCGCGCGATTTCCTGCGTGGCGGCCCCCAGTTCGTTGATCGCTGCGGCCACGCTGTTGGTGCGCGCGCTTTGTTCGTCGGAACCGATGATCGACGCATTGGACGAGGCCATTACTCGCTGGGACAGGTCGTGCACCTGGCGCGTCGCCGAGGAAACTTCGGAAATCGACGCGTGAATACGCTCGACGAATTGGTTGAAGGCACTGCCCAAGTCACCGAACTCGTCCTTGCTTTCCACTGTCAGGCGGCGGGTCAGGTCACCCTCGCCCTGGGCGATGTCCTGCATGGCGCGGCCCATGGTGGTCAGCGGGCGCATCAAGACCTGGATCAGGACGCTAAGGAACACGGCAATGGCGGCAACCGCAATGAACATGGCGATCAATGCCGAGGTACGGAACTTACCCAGCGGTGCGTAGGCTTTGTCTTTGTCGATCGACAGGCCGATGTACCAGTCGGCATTCGGCAACCCGCTGATAGGGGTGAAGGACAAAATCCGTTCCTGGCCATTCAAGACCACTTCCTGGCTGAGCTTCTCGATGCGCACGTTGGTGCCGGGATAGATGTCCTTGAGGTTCTTCATCACCTGGTCCTGGTCCGGGCTGACAATCACCTGACCATCACCGCTGACCAGGAATGCATGGCCGATGCCGCCGAAATCCACCGAGTTGATGATCTTCACCAGGGTTTGCAGGCTCAGGTCACCGCCGACCACGCCAAGCAGTTCGCCATTCTTTTTCACCGGCATCGCGATGGTCACGATCAGCCCGCCTACCGCAGCCATGTAGGGCGGTGTAAGCATGGTCTTGTCGGCTGCGACAGCTTGCTTGTACCAGGGACGCTGACGCGGATCGTAGCCATCGGGCATTTTGGCGTCGGGACGCTGGGTGAACACGCCGTTGGTGGAACCGACGTAGGTGAACTGGAAGTTGGAGGTAAATGCCGACTGGTCGACCAACCCCGGAAGATCGGCAGAGCTGCCTTGATGGGCCACGTTTTGCGCGAGGCTTTCCAGTACCAGCACCCGCCCGCTGAGCCAATTCTGCACGCTGCTGGCGGTGAGTTCACCGGATTGCTGAATGGACGACTCCAGGTTTTGCCGGATGGTATTGCGCTGCAAGTAGTCGTTGTAGAACGTGAATAACGCGAAGGCCAGAACCACTACGCCTGACGCGGCCAACAGAATTTTATGACTGAACTTGAGATTCATTTCATTGACTTCTTTTTGCCAAAAGGGGGTGAGCGTGCCGGATGCAACATTCCATGTAACGGTATAGGCAGACTCTGCGACTGCTCTATTTCGGTGCACGCATGGCTCGTCAGGCTTTCGGCCAAGGCAGGATAAATCTTAGGAATTTGTGAGAAGCATCTGCTTTTAATGTCAGAAACCGACCAGTGGTAGCGCTCTAACGTCAGGAGTTGCAAAATTTTTCAGGCTTGTCGACAATGCGACTAATTATCATTTGTGACGCTTTGCCAGGCCGTGTGAATGCCCTCATCCGAGTACGCAGTACAGACGCTTTACAGCAACCATCATGGCTGGCTGAACACTTGGCTGCGCAGCCGTCTGGGTAACGCAGCGGATGCGGCGGACCTGGCCCAGGACACGTTCGTGCGGCTGCTGCAAAAAACCGAACGTTTCGAACTCAAGGCCCCTCGCGCTTTCCTGCGCACTATCGCGCGGGGCCTGGTGATCGATCATTGGCGTCGCGAAGAAATCGAGCGCGCCTACCTGGAGTCCATCGCGCATTTGCCCGAAGCCTTGGCGCCGAGTGCTGAAGAACGTGCGTTGATTCTGGAATTGCTGGAGTCCATCGCCCGGCTTCTGGACGGACTCAAGCCCAAGGTACGCAAGGCGTTTCTACTGGCTCAATGCGACGGCCTGACTTACAAGCAGATTGCGCAGCAGATGGGTGTATCACTGCGTTCGGTGGAGCGCTATGTCGCCGAGGCGCTTTATCACTGTTATGTGCTGCGGTATGAGGCATGACCTCGATGGATAACACAGCGCGCGCAGGAATCGACCCGCAGGTGGTCAAGCAGGCCATCAGCTGGATGCTGCGTCTGCGTAACAATCGCGCCAATGTCCGCCTGAAGGCGCAGTGCGAGCACTGGCGCGAGGCTCATCATGAACACGAGTTGGCCTGGCAACGCGTGCAGGCACTGCAGCATGAATTAAGCAGCCAGTTGGCGGCGATTCCCGGGGCCCATGTGGCGCTGGAGAACAGTGCCCAGCGCCTTGGGCGCCGGCAGGCATTGAAGGTATTGTCCGGCGTGCTGTTGATGGGTTCGGCGGCCTGGGTCAGCCGAGACCTCACCGGCTGGCAGCGTTGGACCTCTGACCTGGCTACCACTACTGGCGAACGCCGTAGCGTGCAACTACCGGATGGCACGCGCCTGCAGCTCAATACCGATAGCGCAGTGGACCTCGACTTCAACCCGCAACAACGCTTGATCACATTGGTGCGTGGGGAAATCCTGGTGACCTGCGGCGCCGCGGCGACCGCCCCCCTGCTGGTTCGCACCCGCCATGGTTTGTTCGAAGGAATAGACGGGCGATTTGTGGTGCGCCAGGACAGCGATTGCACACGCCTGAGCGTCGCGTCAGGCAACGTGGCGATTCATTCACCGCATACCGCCGACGGGCTTTTCACTCAAGTGCATGCAGGAGAAAGCTACCTGGTGCGTCAGAATGCGGCCGCTCTGGCGCCGCCTTCGGATATGGATACAGGGGCCTGGGCCGACGGATTGATCGTCACCCGCAACATGCGTCTTGCCGACTTCCTGGCGGAGGTGGGGCGCTATCGCCATGGTTATCTGGGCTGCTCGAGCGATATCGCAGATTTGCGCTTGTCTGGTGTTTTTCGCCTGGAGGACACCGAGAAACTATTGGCGATCCTTCCGCAGACGCTGCCTGTGCGCCTGCGCTATCGCACCCGCTGGTGGGTGAGCCTGGAGCGTCAGGCCTGATTATTTTTGGCGTGCCTGATTTATTTTTGGCGGCTTTTTTCCGTGAGTCCGGCTTAGACAGTAAGCAATTCAATCTGCCTTCAGCGACCTCTACGGATCTCGATAATGACTGTGCGTTTTTTCAGCAACTCTCCCTCTTCCTACCCTTTGCTCGGCAAAGCCGTACGCGCAGCATTGCTGTCGACCACGATGGGCATCGGCTTGCTGCCAGTGGCCGGTGTCGCGGCTGATAGCGGGGTCGAACGTATCAGCCAGCGCTATGACATCCCGGCAGGCGCGCTGAGCGATGTGCTCAATCAGTTTGCCCGTCAGGCAGGCATCACCCTTTCCAGCACGCCTGCGCAGACTCAGGGCCGACAGTCTCCCGGGCTGCACGGGGAGTACTCGGCCGAACAGGGCCTGAGCCAATTGCTCAACGGCTCAGGCTTGCAGGCGCAGGCCCAGGACGACGTGAGTTTCGTGTTGCAGGTCCAGCCCGAGAGCGAGGCGCTGACCTTGCCGACCACCGACATCAAAGGCTTCGCCCTGGGTAATGCCCTGGGCAGCATGGAAGGCTACAACGCGACCCACAGCCAGATCGCCACCAAGACCAGTACCGCGCTGCTGGAAACGTCTCAGACGGTTTCAGTGGTGACCCGCGAGCAGATGGACGACCAAGGCTCGCAAACCGTTGCCCAGGCCATGCGTTACACCCCTGGCGTGCTGACCAACCCTTATGGCGCCACTCACCGCTATGACTATGTGGCGATGCGTGGTTTCAACGACGGTTCGGTGGATAACATCTACCTGGACGGTTTGAAATCCATGGGTGACAGCGGAACCTACAGCACCATGCAGGTGGACCCGTATTTCCTCGAGCGCGTAGATATCCTCAAAGGACCGTCATCAGTGCTCTACGGGCGCAGCTCGCCGGGTGGGCTGGTGGCGTTGACCAGCAAGAAGCCATTGTTTGAGCCATACCATCAGGTCCAGGCCACGATAGGTTCCCAAGGGCAGCGAGGCATGGGTTTCGACTTCAGCGGCCCGGTGGATGACGACAAGCGCATTGCTTACCGACTGACCGGTCTTGCAGACAAGTCCGACACGCAATTCGACCATGCCAAGGAAAAACGCTACGCGCTGGCACCCACCTTGAGCATCGACTTTACCGATGACACGTCCCTCACACTCCAGGCTTACCTGCAGCATGACCCCGACGGTGGCTACCACGGAGGCATGCCGGCAGATGGCGCGCTGCATCAGCGCAACGGCCAGCGGATCTCCAATCACTTCTTCGAAGGCGAACCGGGCATTGATGGGTACAAGCGTGATCAACAGTCGTTCGGCTATCAGTTCGAGCATCGCTTCAATGATGTTTTCACCGCGCGGCAGAACTTTCGGTATCTGGACTCCAAGGTCCAGCTGGACCAGGTGTATGCCTATGGCTGGACCACGCCCACCAGTAATGAGCTGAATCGCTACTACTCAGGCGGTGACGAAAAGCTGCATGCGTTCATCATCGACAACATGCTGCAGGCTGAATTTTTTACCGGCGCGACCAAGCATACGGTGTTGATGGGGGCGGACTATCAGCGGCGCAAAACCGTCGTGGACTGGAGCAGCGGCTCTCTTGCGCCAATCAATGCGTTCAACCCGGTGTATGGCAATTCCGAGATCAGCTATTACAGCCCAACCAGTTATCTGCGCCGGCTCGAGCAGACCGGCGTTTACCTGCAAGACCTGATTGAGATGGACAAGTGGCGGTTCTCCCTCGGGCTGCGTCAGGACTGGGTTGAGACCTCCGATGAAAATCGCATTGCCGAAGCGGGACGACCGCTGGGCACAGAGATCAGTGATAAACGTACCAAACTGACCGGCCGGGCCGGAGCGCTCTACTTGTTTGATAACGGTCTCGCGCCCTACGTCAGCTATTCCGAATCCTTCAACCCGAACTCCTATTCGGACAGTGCCGGCAATCCCCTTGCACCTACCGACGGTACCCAGTGGGAAGTCGGCTTGAAGTATCAGCCGCCGGGTACCGACAATTTGTTCACGGCCTCGCTGTTCCGCATCGACCAGGAAAACCTGGCGACCAAACTGCCGCAGGAAAACTTCTATCGCGCGGTCGGCGCTGTGCGCTCCCAGGGCCTGGAGCTGGAGGCGCATATGCAGTTGACCGACCATCTCAAATTGTTGGGCAGCTATACCTTCACCGATATCGAGTATTCGAAGTCGATGGTCAGCACGCTGAGTACTGCGGACAACGTGATCGAGAACAAGGGGAACTCGCCGACGCAGGCGCCGCGTCATATGGCGTCGGTATGGGCAGACTACAAGTTCGATAGCGGCGCACTGGATGGCCTGCGACTCGGTGGTGGTGTTCGTTATGTCGGCTACAGCTGGGCAGATGCGGAGAACACCATGAAGGTGCCCGCCTACACGCTGTTTGATGCCTCGATGGGTTATGACCTTGGCAAGGTTGGACTGAAGGGTGTGGATGTACGCCTGAATGCCAACAACCTGACGAACGAGTCGTACGTGGCGTCGTGTGCCAGTTTGAACTTCTGCTACCTGGGTGAAGAGCGCAACGTCAGTGCGACGGTGAGCTACCAGTTCTGATCCCTCTCGATTCATACAAAGCCAGTTCCTGATTCCAGGCGCTGGCTTTGTCGTCTTTGCAGGAAATTTTTATGCGCGCATTGCTGGTTTTACTTCATCGCTACATCGGGTTGGCAACGGCGTTGTTTCTGATGATGGCTGGACTCACGGGCAGCCTTCTGGCGTTTAACCATGAGTTGGATGAATGGCTCAATCCCGGCTTTTATGGAGCAACGGCCAAAGGTTCGGCATTGCAGCCAGGTGAACTGGTGGACACGTTGCAGGGGCAGCATCCCAAACTGCAAGTCTGGTACATGGAGTATCCACAAGAGGCCGGTCATACCGCGATGCTGGCGGCAGTTGCGAGAAACGATCCGGCGACGGGCAAACCCTTTGAGGAGCCCAACCAGGTCTTTTACCTGGATCCGGTCAGCGGCGAAGAAATGGGCCGGCGTGTTTGGGGGGCTTGCTGCTTTCAGCGCGAGAACTTCATTCCGTTCATTCTGGAATTTCACTACAACCTGACACTGCCGGGTAATTGGGGTTTGTGGCTGATGGGACTGGTGGCGATCGCATGGGTGTTCGATTGTTTTATCGCGCTGTGGCTGACCCTGCCGAGAGGTAAACCGTTCTGGAAGAAGTGGTCCACGGCGTGGAAGATCAAGGGCGGCCACGCTTACCGGCTGAACTTCGACCTGCATCGTGCGGGCGGGTTATGGCTTTGGCTGTTGTTGCTGCCGATTGCAGTCAGCAGCGTCGCGATGAATTTGCCGAGCCAGGTGTTCAAGCCTGCTGTCTCGCTGTTCTCACCGGTTGAGCCTAGCGTCTATGAGGCCCGTGGCGGGTTACCCGCCGAGCAATTGGGCGTGACACAACTGAGTTATCAACAGGCCTATGAGCGGGCGCTGGAGGAAGGCAAGCGGCTGGGACTGACGGCGGCGATTGGAGAGCTTTACTACAGCTTTGAGTACAACTTTTATGGGGCGGGTTTTGGACAACATGATACCGAGGCCCATGGGAAATCCTGGTTGTTTTTCCACGGGACGGATGGGCGTTTACTGGGGCAGGAAATAGCAGGGCAAGGTACGTTGGGAGAGCGCTTTTATCGGCTGCAACTGCCGATCCATGGGGGCAGGATCATCGGGGTGGCGGGTCAGGTGCTGATTGCGCTGCTGGGAGCTGTGATCGCGATGTTGTCTGCTACCGGGATCTATATATGGTGGCGCAAGTTAATGGCCAGGCGAAGCAGTAAGGCACGCAAAGGGTGAGCCGGTTCTAGTTGTTTGCCCAGCCCTTAAACGACAAAACCCCTGTCTGCGCTAGCAGACAGGGGTTTCGGAATTCAATCTTGACGATGACCTACTCTCACATGGGGAAACCCCACACTACCATCGGCGATGCATCGTTTCACTGCTGAGTTCGGGATGGGATCAGGTGGTTCCAATGCTCTATGGTCGTCAAGAAATTCTGTGTACCAGACCGTTGCGTTCGCAACGTGCTGGTGAAAATCATGGACTTCTACATAAACAAAACCCCTGACTGCATAAGCAATCAGGGGTTCTGGAATTTAATCTTGACGATGACCTACTCTCACATGGGGAAACCCCACACTACCATCGGCGATGCATCGTTTCACTGCTGAGTTCGGGATGGGATCAGGTGGTTCCAATGCTCTATGGTCGTCAAGAAATTCGGGTACTGAGTCG